>NZ_ALOW01000039.1:0-302248 GCF_000292385.1 Acinetobacter sp. GG2 | reverse complement strand
GCGACAAACGTTAAATATGCTCAAGTACCTGATGAAGATATTTCACCTGTACGGGCGACAAACGTTAAATATGCTCAAGTACCTGATGAAGACTCATTAACTATTTTGTCAGAAATAAAAGATAGCTTTTATCAAGACTTAAAAACAAAAGAAATTAATGCTAGTAGGTATGCAGCATAATTTAAAAACAACAGATTTAATTAATATTTTTAATTAAATCTGTTCCTTCATTAAAACCCTAAATATTAATTAAATATATTTTACATATTAATTAACTTCTTTAAACAAGATAAAGAATTATTAACTCTACTTAAGGAGCTAAAATTGAATAAAAAAACATTTAGTGATGAATTTATAAATTCAGCATGGAATAAAAAACCTTTTTCTCTAGATATTGAAAAAGATATAGAAATACCTGATGAGAAAGATATATTTCAAGCTCTACTAAAATATAAAACAGACCTGCCGGAACTTCAAAAAATAAACCCATTAGCTGATTTTGTCACAGCAATTAATAATAATCGAACCACAAAAATAAGGGATGATTTTTGTTTAGAAGCAGTAGATTTAACTTTAGATAACTACCTAAATAGAATAGATTTAATTAATAATACTAATGAGTGGTCTATAGCTTATTTTGGTTTACATGGTTCATCTCATGTTATTTGGGATTTTGCAAAAAATTTCATTGACAAACTATCTAAATCAATAGGTTATAGACCAGGTGGTAGAGTGGATGTTGATTGTTTCATTGGCAAATATTCCTCAACGCCAAGTGGAATACATGCAGATGATGCTCATAATTTTGGTTTTAGCATCAGAAATGGTAAAACAATGCTAACATGGGATTCTTCCAGAAGTGATCTAGCCAAATTAAAATATCCACACTATGAACATGCTAGAAATGACGCTATTCCTCTTTTAAATACAATAGATAAAATTTGTTATTTTCCTTTCGATGCATTTCATATAGCTGAAACTCCAAAGGAAATATCATTAAATATAAATATATCTCTTTGGCATTGTTCAGATGATGCTAAAGATAGTATCGATTATATTAATACTTTCTTAAAACATGATGAATCTTTAATTAACGACATCTCTTGTAATGGCGAAATTACACTTAATGATGAAGATATTTTAAATTTAGTTACTTTAAAAAATAAAATAATGGATGGAAGTATTGAGCGCCATATGGCTATGAAAAAACTACTTATTAATACAACATCAGGCATGAAAGTAAAAAGACCAAAGGATAATGATGAATTCGATATCAACAAACCTATTTTAATTAAAGATACTGCTTCGATTCAATGGTATATCAATAATGATAGAGACTTAATAATATTAGCAGTAAATGGATACTTTTTATTCATTGAATACTCTAAAAAAAATATTGAACTGTTAGTTTTTTTAGCCTCCAATTCAGGAAAAGAATTTAATTATTATGATATTAGCAAGTTATTTAATATTGACTCTTCAAATATATTTAAAGAGTTGAAAAATTTTGGACTTCTTGGGAATATTTAGCTTAAAATGAAAATATCAAATCCAAAAAAGACAATGAGTTATAAAAATTACTTTCTTTTATTACTCATTTTCATATCAAGCTTTTATGATGAAATAGGTAGTTTTTTATTATCTTTTTCAAAAGCTGGCAACAACAGTTTACATGGTATTTCTATATT
The DNA here is from genome assembly GCF_000292385.1 of Acinetobacter sp. GG2. Classification (NCBI taxonomy): domain Bacteria; kingdom Pseudomonadati; phylum Pseudomonadota; class Gammaproteobacteria; order Moraxellales; family Moraxellaceae; genus Acinetobacter; species Acinetobacter sp. GG2. Next base: position 300,560 of record NZ_ALOW01000039.1, on the reverse strand, counting down.
GATGACAGGTGCTATTTTAGGTGGTGTCATCTCAACATTTATAATACCTAAAATACTTGACAAATTTAGTATAAAGCTTCTAATCCCAATTTCATTTTTATTGGGTGCCTTTATATTCATCACATGCTTATTTGTAAATGAAAGTTTTTTAATTTATTTTACAACCTTCTTTCTGGGCTTTATTAACAATGTTTTTTGGGTTTCTGTCTCAGCATTTGTTAAGTTGAATTTTGGTCAGAACTTATTAGAAGTAAATTCTATAATACAGTCAATAAAAAATGCAGGATATATTGCTGGCCCAGCCTTAGCTGGAATTTCTCTTGGCTTAATTGGTCTTGAAAAATCTTTCTTATTAATTATTACTCTTAATATAATTGCATTTATTTTTTGTCTCAATTTAAAAATACCCAAAGAAGAAAAAAATCATAATAATGTACTAAAGAAGGAAAGTAGCTTAATAGAAGGTTTGGGAATAATCCTTAAAAATAAATTAGTTAGAAACACACTACTACCTTTATCTATCACAATAATGCTTTCATCAAGTATGAATGTTATTTATATGAATATTGGTATTATTCAATTAAAATATTCATACTTTAAATATGGAATTCTTTCTGCCTCCTTAAGCATAGGTTTATTAATAGGCCCTATTTTTCTTTCACGAATATTTTCAAAGTTAGGACTTTCAATGGGCTCATGTACATGCGCATCAATTATTGGAGGATGTATGTTTTTCTTATCATTAAGTAATGTGTTCTACTTTTCTATTTTTATTTTATTTATTTTAGGTCTAGCAAATGGAGTTCAAAATTCCTTAATGGCAACTTTTATAATGAAACATATTCCAGATGAAAAATTAAATTCAGGACTTTCTGCTTATTCACTATTCCTTCAGTTTTTTGTAATGATTGGCTTATTAACAGCTGGATTTATTAAACCTGAAAATGCTATTTTATTTTTAACTTATACAGGAATAATAGTATTTTTTGTTGGAGCAATTTCTGCAATAGTTAATAAAAAAACAAGTATTATCTTTGAAAACACACCCCAAGTATAAGTGAATTATTTAAAAATAGTATAGGAGAATATCGTTGAGAAAATTTGAAAATTTACCTAAGTTTAATAAAGATGAAATTTTACAAGTTATTGAGAGCTTTTTAAAAAAGAAGTCAATGAGCTTAAAAAATATGAAAGATGAAGAAGTATTAATCGTACTTTCTCTAGCTTCATTATGTATTTCAGAAAAATTTACAACTGAACCAGAAGTTAATTTAGCGTTAATAGCATGGCTAAATAACCAAGGTTCTATGCTTCGGGTGGATCATATAGAATTAAGACGGACCTTAATAGATTTAAATTTTTGGCATCGAGATCCATTAAAAGCTTTATATCATCGCACAACTTTAGAGCCCTATCATTTAGCCTTTTCATATCTACAAACTATACTCACAATTGATATTCATCACTACATACAAAACTTTAAATTTTCTGAAGATCAACGGCGTATTGAGAATATGAAAAAATTTGCTAATCAGTCAAAATAATATGAATTAAACTCTTATTATCATTAATCCTAAATATAAATGGCATGACACCTTAGGTAAATTCACAACTTGGGCAAGTATATCTACTTTGCCCCTATCTCCCCAAAAAACCTCTCCACCACCACATCCCGTTCATCCAAACTATTTGAGCTTAAAATCTGGAACATCAAACCATCTATAAGGTTTAAAACCAAGTCAGCATTTGGTTTTAACTCATGAGTTTCTAAACTAAAAATAAGGTCAAAAATCTCATGATGCAGCCATTTTCTATACTCTATTGCCATACGGTAAGCCTGTGGGTAAGCGATTTTAATTTCAAAATAGGCTTTAAGTAAAAGGTAGTACAGGCTATTAAAGTTGGCATGTAAAACGACAATCTCTTTGAGTTTATCTTTTGAAGTGCGGTAACGGCTTGAGTAAATAATGGCGAGCACTTCTTCTTTAAGTTTGCTCTTTTGAAAAGCAATACACATTTCAATAAGATGCTCTTTCGAGCGAAAGTAGTTATAAAGGGAGCCTTTCGGTATTTTGGCTTCTTTGGCAATGAGGTCTACGCCTGCTGTGTGAAACCCATAAGTTGTAAATAGTCGTATAGCAGTTTGAACAACATGTAGTTTTTTCGAAGATATTTCTATATTTGACATAGTTTTACCGTTTTAAGTTCTTGTTGTTTCTAAGTGAGATTAAAAAGCCTGTGCCTTTTATGGGAGAAAAAAGGCACAGCAAAGCCATAAAGACTGTGCTTGGCACATCTCAAGTTTTATTGTTGAAGCAAGTTTTTTAGACGTAGTGATTTAAAGCCTGAAAACCTTACGGCGATCGAGCTGCTTTAAAGTGATTTAAGTGGTGTCGATATAGATTTTGACAGTGACTGCCAATAATTTATGAATATGCATAGCCAACTCCTTCTTTTGGGAGTTCTGCCAAAGCATTATAAATTATGGTGGCAGAACGGAAGCAGGTTGACGGACTGGGTTCGACTTCCAGCACACCCGAAGGTGTCCCACTCCCGTCCTACCGCTACGGGAGGGAACGAGGTGCACACATAAAAGTATCCCTCAGAAAGGAATAATCTGATGCGGTCGAATCATCGGTCCGTCAAAACCGACTGGCAATGTAGGCCAGCCCGCAAATGGTAATCTTGAACAATTAAGGTGTCAATGTGAAATTGGCTAGAAATTATTTAATTAATTATTGTTTTTCATTAGATTAGATATTCTTAATTATAGCCGTTCATATGTCGGCTATAGACCATGAATAAGATGAATTAAAAGGTCTTATTCATTATTTCTGAGTCAAAATGTTACATCCCATACGTGGGCCAAAAGCAACAAATGTCTTAAGTAATCCCTTAATCGCTTTAGGTTGTTGCCCACGGCTAATACGGCGGAATTGGGCAGCGTGCCAAGCCAGTTGTAAATAGGCATCTACAGGTTTATAGCCAATTGAAGGTACATGAGCGGGTTCTATTATCGATTTCCCAGACAAGAGTTGTTTCGCCACATCTGGTTGTGTTGCAAATGGACGAGCCATTCCAACAAGGTCAACTACTCCATCCGCCACAATCTGATTTATAAAACTGGCTTTACGTAACCCACCAGTTAACATGAGTGGTAATTTGCTTTGTTTGCGAAGTGCGGTGGCATAGTCAATAAAATATGCATCACGCTGAGCAGAACGATCTGGTGCATAGCCTAACTGTGCAGGGGATTCATAATTCCCGCCTGAAATCTCTAATAGGTCCATCCCTTCTGCTTCTAAAGCTAATGCAATGTCTATCGATTCTTCCTGACTTAATCCACCTTTTTGAAAATCGGCAGAGTTGAGTTTTACGCTTAATATTTTGTCTTTACCTATTGCAGTTCGTATAGCCTGAACAGTTTCAATCAACATACGGCGTCGGTTTTCAGGACTACCACCCCACTTATCTGTCCGAACATTGGCTAGAGGTGATAAAAATTGTGAGAGTAAATAGCCATGTGCTGCATGCACCTGTACGCCATCAAAGCCAGCTTCAACAGCGAGCCTCGCAGTTTGAGCAAATCGATTGATCTGCTCATATATTTCTGCTTCGGTCATCGCACGAGGAATGCGAATAATATTCATAGCAGGTAAATCAAGCCCAACTGCTGAAGGCGCTATTGGCTTTTTCAAAAGTGGTAAAACCGCAACACGACCGGGGTGGTTAATCTGCATAATAATTTTGCTGCCATTCGCCTGAGCAGACTGGGCCCATAACTTATTTGCTTGCAGAAATTCTGCTGACTCTAAAACCACATTTCGTGGTTCCACAAAAGCACGATGGTCAATCATGACATTGCCCGTGATTAACAACCCTGCTCCACCTCTAGCCCAAGCTGCATATAACTGTTGCAAGTCAATTGTCGGCGAACCATGCCGATCAGCAAGTTGTTCACTCATAGCAGATTTGGCAATTCGGTTTGGAATGGTAATACCACAGGCTAAAGTTAAAGGGCTTGCTAATGTGGGCTTTGGATTGGGTTTTGTCATTTTCTTTCTTCCTAAATTTAAAAATCATTCATTGAGATATATGTCTTTTAATTTCATCATTTGTTCACGGTTATCATGTTGCCAAGGGTGAAAATCTTTAGAATAAAAATCTAAGTAACTGCGGCTAATTTTTCGGATCACACCTTGAGCGCCAAACAAATATTTCAAACCCACATATAGATTTTTAAAATCTTTATTTTTTCCTGAAGCCTTTAAAAGCTCTTTGGTTCCTCTGGTCGTAAGTATTAAAAAAGAAAGCGTGGTTTCTAACATCACCATTCGTAAGAAATAAGGTCTATTCACTAAAGATTGATAGACATCAAACGCCACAGCTTTATGCTCTGTTTCTTCAATGGCATGCCAAGCCCAAATTTTCCGCAACTGAACATCAAACAACGCTAAGTCTTCGGGCGCGATACTAATAAAATAGTCCGCTAAAATTGCCGTTAAATGTTCCATACATACCGTACAAGCCAACTGATGCTCTAAAGAAAATCGTTGCTGTAACATACGGTTCATCTTTTTAAAACGTTTATAAATACGTTCAACTGGATAACCTTTTTTAAGCATGACAGCATTAAGTGCATCATGCTCTTTGCCGTGATGAGCTTCTTGACCAATAAAAGCTCGGACTTGTTTAAGCAAAATAGGATCGCTAATTTTGTCCTGATAATGACGCACACTATAAATAAACTGCCGTTCACCATCTGGAAAAGCACTCGACAAGGCAGTAAATAGCATGGTCAGCAAAGGATTATTTTTAAACCAAAACTCTGGTATTTCATCTGGAAAAGATAAGTCTAACTGGCGCACTGTAATGTCAATTGATGCGGAAATTTTAGAAAAATCTTGTGCTGGCTTTGACTCAAAAACTGCATTCATATTTATTCTCCAGTTATAAAACGCGTGGATTAAACTGGCGTAATAAAAATAACGGCGTGCGTAAACGAGGTATTTGAATCGGTGGAATTAACCCTCCCGACAAATCAACGCGATGTAATCTGGCCTCAATAACTTCACCTAACCCCATACCATGTAAAGGGTCGTTTGCTGTGCCTGTAAAACGTAAGTTCATTTCAACCTGACGCACTTCAACTGGGTGCTCTTTCGGGGTAAATCGAACTTCACGTGGTAAACCAATTCCTAATCCACCCGTAATATTCCGATGCGGCAATCCTAAAACTGGAGGTGCATCATGAATGACTTCACCCAGCTTGGCTTCCATTTCAATGAGTGTTGTACCTCGGCGTGAAGCTTTGCTTAAAATGCGTTTGCCATCATTTTCCCAGCTAATTTCACCCATCTTTTTAGGGTAGCCAAGTAATTCACGGCCAATAATCATGGCGCGGTCATCGTCCAAGATCATCCAAGGACAAAAGATTCCAGTTTTATTACCAACTTTAATATGAATAAATAGACCCGCTTCATGGTAAGCGCCCGTATAGACATTTTCTGGGAAATACGCACAAAACAGATCAGCTCTGGCAGGTTTAACCAGTGTCATTCCAGACGGTAACCAGCGCGCCATCGCTTTTTCATCAACTTCAACGACAGCAGTCAAATATTGAGCATTATGATAAAGCTTATTGCCAAGATTGGCTAAACCCACAGGCACACGTAAGTCATTAATCAACTGTTTCATGGGCTTAATCTCGAAAATACTTGTTTAAGAATGGGCAGCAAGATAATGCGTGGTGTGTAACGCCCACCAAAAGTTTGGGCCTGTGCTACAAACCCCGGAATCACAATTCGACAATTACGCTCCATTCCCTGAATGGCTTCTTTGGCAACGCGTTCTGCGGTTACCCAAACAAAATTGCCACCGACTCCATCAATTTTGGTAATTCCAGCAACTTCATTAAAACCTGTTTTGGTTGGCCCCGGAGCCAGTAGCGTACAGCTAACACCAGTCCCTTTAAGTTCACTATGTAATGACTCGGCAAAAGAATTGGCAAATGCCTTGGTTGCTGCATAAGTTGCGTTGGCTGGAGTCGGCTGATGACCAGAAGTTGACCCTACAATCAGTATCGCTCCAGCTTTTCTTTTAATCATTTGTGGCAACACGGCTAAAGTCAGGTCATGAATTGTCACGGAATTAACTTCAACTTCTTCGCGCTCTCGATCTGCATCTAAGTCTTGTAGGCAACCAAAAGTCGCAAATCCAGCGTTATTACAAAGAATGGCTACTTCAATATTTTCTAAATAATCACGAAATTTAGCTCGCGCCGTCCGATCTCCCAAATCACATGGATATAAATCTACAGATATTTGATATTCGGCTTTTAATTTTTCTGCGAGTACCTCTAATTTTTCTACACGGCGAGCCACTAAAACTAACGAATAACCGCGCATAGCAAACTGTTTTGCTAGCTGTTCACCAATGCCTGATGAAGCGCCAGTAATCACAACTCGAGAGGAAGCTTGTGGAATAGGTAAGCTCATAATTGATGCTCAAAATACAGTAAATTGATTATTCCGAACTTTTAACTTGAGCGTGAGATGTGGATCAGACATACTGATAATCATTTTCGGCCAAAACAAAAAGTAATATGAAAGATCCGTATGGGCTTTCCAAAACCAGCATTCCTATTTCTTATGCGCATTTATTATTAGAAATCATGGTCGACAAAGGATTTTCAGCCCTTGAGATTTTGAAGAAAAGTAAAATTCCCTTAAACCTTTTAGATCAACTAGATGCGCGAATTACCCCTGTGCAGTGGTCTAAGCTAGCGTGGGAAAGCTTGTTATTGTCGAAAGATTCTGGCTTAGGATATGAATATGGACTAAAACTGCGTTTAACTGCTCATGGCCCGATGGGATATGCCCTTATGAGTAGTCCAAACCTTCGTCAAGCCATTGAGGTTTCAACACAATTCTTTAACATGCGATTAAAAGATTATCGTATTGCTTTGCTTGAAAATAATGAGTTTTCTATTATTGAAATAAATGAAACTCACCCGATTGTCAGCAATCAACCCACACAAGTAGAAATACTAAGACGATTTTTTTATGAATGTCTAATGATTGGTGTGATTCAAACTGGCCAATTTCTAATAGAACATGATTTTGCTGAAATCGAGTTATGGGTAGATTGGCCTGAACCTACTTATCACAAAGCCTATCAACACGTATTGCCACCTATTCGCTTTAATCAAGCGACTAATCAAATTCGATATACCCAAAAGCTTCTAGATTTACCCATTAAAATGGCAGATCCGATTGCTTTTAAACAAGCTCTGACGCAGTGTGAAGCTGAACAAATCCGTTTTTCAGAGCAAATTAAAGATATATGCCTGACCGTAAAAGCCGAACTAAACTTAAAACCACAGATTGGTTATCCTTCATTTGATGAAATTGCGACTCGCTTAAACATGTCTAGCCGAACATTACGGCGCCATTTGAACCAAGTCGGTTCTTCATATATTCAACTGCTTGAAGAAGCTCAACAAAAAGAAGCTGAGCATTTGTTACTTCATAGTGATATGGATATACAAGAAATTGCGCTTTATTTGGGCTATATACAACCTACAAATTTCACACGAGCTTTTAAGAAATGGACAGGTCAAACACCAGTTGTATTTAGAAAAAATTCGATATAATTTTCAGAAAGGCACTCTAGTTAGTTGAATTATAAACTTAATAAAATGGGGCTGTGAATACGCCCCATTTTGGTTAAACCTTTCTATTTACTGATTTTTTATTTAAAAATTCCAAGTCATAGATAAGGTTGCCTTTAAAGGTTCACCGGGTTGTACCCATTCATCTGTATAACTTGAAACGTAATAATCTTTATCAAAGATATTATCAGCATTCAACTGTACCCTTAAATCTGGGCGCACTTGCATATACCCACCGACATTAACCACTGTAAACTCAGGCAAACTTGTTCCATTATCAATATAGTTGGCACTACGTTTACCAAAGTAATTGATGTTACCTACTAAGCCAGCTGCCCTTCCAAATAACTCAAACTGATAATCTGCGTTTAAGTTTGCAGTGTGCTTAGGAATATTTTTAAGGCGAGCGCCTTTCGCATCGACTTCACTTTCTAAAACAGAAGCTTTCGTTAACGTATAATTCGCGCCCACATTCAAATGATCGCTAAACTTGTGCTTTAACTCAATTTCAACGCCATGACTTTGGACTCGACCACTATCTACATAACTGTCGGTTATACCTTCAGTCAGTAAGTGTTGTTTATCTAAATCAAAATAAGTTAGACCAAACCAGCTTTGCGGTAAAAATTGGTATTTTGTCCCAATTTCCCAGCTCTTGGTTTTCTCTGGGTCATACAGTCGATTATCTTTATTAAGACCTGTATTTAACTCAAAAGATTTCCCCCAATTACTATAGAAAGAAAGCTTTGTTGTAGGTTGATAGTTCACTCCAACACGTGGACTCAATGGCGTAAATTTTTGCTGAGCCGATATTCCTGTTCTGTAGTCATCAATTTGTTGCTCAAGGCGATTAAAACGCCCTCCAAGCAACAAATTCCATTGATCATTCAAAAAAATCTGGTCTTGTAAGTTCAGTCCCAGCATATTTTGAATTTCTTTGGTATTTTTGGTTGTTCTGGTCAGAGCTAAAATATTTTGTCCGTAAACTGGATTATAAATATTAATCGGGCTAGATGTACCGACTGCATTACGAAGCTGAATCTGGTCAATAGTATAGTGCCCAGCTTCAATGTTTGCGACTACTTCGTGCCTGATTGTTCCTGTATTTAGTTTCCCGCGTAAAATCGACTGGAACTGAAATGTATCTGTTTCAAATTGACGATAACGTCTAAATCGGTTTGCAGTTTGACCATCTGCTGAAATACTCGAAATTTCAGTAGAGGTTCCTTCCCGTTCGCCATGACCGTAGCTTAAAGCTGTCGTGTTATTCCAGTTTTCATTAAATTGATGATTTAACCGTAACTGGTACAGTTGGTCTTTAACTTTAATGTCCCCATCTGAAGGCTCACCCAAAAAGGTCTTTTTGTTGACAACAAATGCCCCGTTTACCATTGGAACACCGCGATCAAACACGCCTTGATGTTCAGAAAATTCTGTATCTAAATTAAGCTGTGTCTGATCTGAAATTTTCCATGCAAGTTGTGGGGCAATAAAATAATGCTGACTGTCGACATGGTCTCTGAAACTCTGATTATTTTCATAAGCCAGTCCAAGCCTATAGGCAACAGCATCATTTAATGCGCCTGTGCTATCTAGTGAAGCTCGATATTCTTCTAATGTACTGCCACTTAAACTTACTTCATTTTTTGGCGTCCATTCTGGTTGTTTGGTGGTAATGTTCATAATGCCACCTATAGCTCCTTGCCCATACATGGCTGCCATAGGTCCTTTTAAAAAATCGATTGCCTGAACATTCACCATATCTCTTGCAGTATGAATACCGCTTAAAGAACTCAAACCATTACGTAAATAGTTTGTTCCCATGTTGGGGTCGGTACTAAAACCACGAAATGAATAGTTATCCCAAAAACCACCACCATAACTGTCTTGATACACCACACCATTAACTAAAGCTAATGCATCACTCAAACGTTGAATATTATTATTTTTAATATCTTGAGCAGATACATGAGACTTAGTAAATGGAACATCTAACAAACTATGGTCAAATTGGGTTAATGCTATTGAAGAATTAGAGTTTTCGCCGCTCTCTTCGGCTTTAACCGTAATTTTTTCTAGTTCGGCAATCTGGCTCTCAGGTTGGCTTTGTGCCATGGCTGACATAGAAAATTGAGCAAATAAAATGCTCCACGCAAGTGGATGAAGTAAAAATTTAGACATGACAAACTCTGTTTAGTAATTAAATAGGAACAGACACGTACCTAGTAATGAATTAAGCAAAACAAAGTTGTTTAGGTGGGGCTCGCCCTTGCGGTGAAAGAAATAAGCGTCTTAAATAAAATAATATATAACTTAACGTTGCCAGCATAATAAAGCGAACAACGACACCAATTGCAAACAAGGTGAACTTGAAGCCATCAATATTTGCAATGTGGCTATAGAGATAACAAAAATGACAGCTTAAGCTTGAGTCGTGCTGAACGTTTTTGTTTAAGAGCTTTTCATGAGAATCATTTTTTATATGATGAGATAGATGTTGTTCAGGTTGCATACTTGAATGATTCATCATTTCACTAATTTGTTCACATACCATTTGCTGATGCATTTCGCTGGGCAATAGGCTTTGCCAGAACACGAGGTTCTGTAGCAATATTGCTAGTAAGCCGATTAAGAGCCCAAACCGATACATGAAAAATTAGTCTCATCAAAGTGCTGTGAAAAATAGCATATTTTTTTTAATATATTCAGTAATCTTCGGCTCTCATCTTCATTTTTTTAAAAATTTTGAATAATTTTTTTACTTATACACAAAAGATAACTTGCTCTCTTTCATTATTTTTATATATGATTGAGTAATCACTCAATTAAACTATTTTACATGGCTCGTCCTCGTAGTGAAGATAAACGTAATGCCATTTTAAGTGCTGCTATTGAAACATTAGCAGAGCTTGGCGAACGTGCGTCTACCTCAAAAATTGCAAAAGTTGCTGGCGTGGCAGAAGGTACTTTATTTACCTATTTTAGTAATAAAGAAGAATTGCTGAACCAGTTATATCTTTCACTAAAGGCTGAGCTACGTCAGGTCATGATGCTTAGTTACCCGATTAACGCTGACCTGCAAACACAAATGTCACATATCTGGCAAAGCTATTTGGACTGGAGTTTAGAAGCTCCGCTTAAGCGTAAAGTCATGGCACAGCTTTCAACTTCGGAACAAATTACCGAACAAAGCAAACAAATTGGCATGCAAACCTTTTGTGACCTCACCCAAAACATTCAAGAACGTATTAACGATGGCAAATTAAGAGATTATCCACCGTTATTTATTGCTTCGATTTTAGGTGCGCTTGCAGAAGTTACTCTTAATTTTATTGCCCAAGACCCTTCTCAAGCCGAGCGTTATCGCAAATCTGGCTTTGAAGCGTTTTGGCATGCAGTTTCAATATAGATAAAAGAGTAAGGATGCACGGCGTCCTTATTTTTAAACCAATTAATGAGTGAGTAAGTACTCATTTAATTAAATCAAAATAAGTACTTAGCCCCAAGTTCTTATCTGCATATATAGGTTTGTTCCAATAAGGAAAAATAAGATGACTATTTCAAACACAACAGACTTGCCTTCTCCCTTAATGCCATCTCAGCAGCATAATGGCAAATTTAGAAATACGCGTCCAAACCAACACAAGCCTTCTTTTGGCAAAACGCTCCAACTCATGTGGAAGTTTCTATTTAACAAGCCAAAAGATACAGTACCCAACAAAGAAATTCCTGTTTTAAGCTTAACCAAAGAACAGCTTTTAACTGCGCCTGACCGCTCTCTATTTCGTTTAGGCCACTCAACCATTTTGTTAAAACTGCAAAATGAGTTTTGGTTAACCGACCCTGTTTTCTCGGATCGTGCTTCACCTTTTCAGTGGATTGGTCCAAAACGTTTTCACCAGCCACCAATTAGCATCGCCGACTTACCGCCGATTAAAGGCGTGATTTTGTCGCATAACCACTACGACCACCTCGACTATCATGCAGTGATGCAACTGAACGATAAAGTTGAGCATTTCTTAACACCACTTGGTGTGGGTGACACGCTCATTAAATGGGGAATTCCAGCAGAAAAAGTTCAACAACTTGATTGGTGGGATACTACCCATGTGGATGGACTAAAATTGGTGGCTACCCCTGCTCATCATTTTTCAGGCCGTGGTATGGGCGATAGCAATGCGACCCTTTGGGCTTCGTGGGTGATTATTGATAATGACTTACGGGTATTTTTCAGTGGTGACACAGGCTATTTCGATGGCTTTAAAGAGATTGGACATCGTTATGGTCCATTTGATTTGACCATGTTAGAAACAGGTGCTTACGACCCTGAATGGCCCGATGTTCATATGCAACCAGAGCAAACTTTACAAGCACATATCGACTTAAAAGGTCGTCATTTGTTGCCTGTGCACAATGGTACTTTTGACTTGGCGCTTCATGCTTGGGATGACCCGTTTGAACGTATTGTTGGTTTAGCTCAAGAAAATGCGTTAGCGATTAGCACACCGCAAATGGGACAACTTTTGAACTTAAACGAGCCGAATGTTGAAAATTATTGGTGGCGTTCATAGTTTGATATAAATAAGCCGAACACTCCATTTGCAGTATTCGGCTTATCTTATTTATAACTTTGAATAATTTTCACGAAGCACTCTTTTCAAGCGTTTCTATAATTGCTAAAGCCGTCTTCTTAGCTGAAAACGGGTTTTGACCAGTAATCAAGTTGCCATCTTGAACGACATAAGGCGCGAATGGAATAAAAGCCTTTTCATAACGAGCGCCATATTCTTTAGCGAGCTCTTCGGCATTGTACGGCACTTTTTTCGCAACCCCTGCCAGAACCTCTTCACTCCAAGCAAAGCCTGTTAACTTTTTGCCTTCTATGAGTCGTTTGCCATTTGAAAGTCTGACGTTAAGCAAGCCACAATAGCCATGACAAACACTAGAAACGATGCCGCCATTTTCATAAATGTTTTTGGTGATTTCTTGCAGTTCAGGGTTATCTAAAAAATCCCACATCACACCGTGACCACCCGTATAGTAGATCACGTCATAGTCTTGCCAATGGATATCTGAAGGCTTAAATGTATTTGCCAGCAGCATTATAAAAGATTGATCTTTTTCTCGATCTTTAACAGATTTATCTGCAACTAAAGGCAAAAGTGACTTAGGTTCAATCGGTGTTTTACCACCATTTGGGCTAACAATATCTTGTATATAACCTTGCTTTTCAAACTCATCATAGGCATGGGTAAGTTCGCCTAACCATAGCCCTGTTGGTTCATCAACATCCTTATAGCGTGAAATATTCGTCACGACATGTAATATGCGTTTAGACATTTTTTTCACCTCATTTCCATATTTATAATTCTATTCTTATATCTATCAAAGCATAGAAAGCTGTTACTGAAAGTGTGTGCTTGGTAAAGTTATGAACCTTGCTTTTAAGTGACTATAAGTCTAAAGTTAACTTGAATGTCAATAGAGTCTATAGCTATGAATATTAGCGAGTTATCGAAATTAAGCGGCTTAAGCACCCCTACAATTCGTTATTACGAGCAAATCAAACTCTTACCTAAAGCAAAAAGAAAATCAAATGGTTATCGTGAATATACCGATAACGATTTGAAGCAGCTTTCTTTGATTCAGCAAGCCCAGCAAGTTGGTTTTTCTTTAGCAGAAATTAAAGCTTTTTTGCCTTCAAAAGTTGCCACTTGGAACCATGACGCACTCATCCAAACCATTGAATTAAAAATTCAGGAAATAGAACTTTTAGAACAAAAGCTAAAGGTGAGTAAGCAAAACTTACGTACCATGATTGATGCAATCAACAACAAACCCGATGAAATTACCTGCGAGCAAAATGCAGAACGTCTCATGAATCTCTATTTCGATAAAGCAAAAACACCGTAATTTTTTAACAACTCTATTGACCTTAAAGCGTGCTTTAAACATACGATTGGCTACAGGTGATAAATGAGGAGCCTGTCATGTTTAAAGTTTGGAATTTTCAGCGTTGTTTAACCATTATTTTTGCCATTTTTTTGACTACAGATGTGGTACATGCCGCAGAGTCAGATAAAGCTCAAAGCCTTGCCAAAGCAAATGGAAAAATTTTAGTCGTAATGACCAACCACTCAGCTTATCCTTCTCGTTCAGATAAAACAGGACTTTGGCTAACCGAACTCACTCATTTTTATGATGTTGCATTAGCTGCTGGCTATGAAATGGACTTTGTAAGTCCTTTAGGTGGTGAAGTGCCTCTAGATGAACGTAGCTTAAAGTCTATTTACCTAGACAAATCTGCTCGTCAGCATTTAGCCGACCCAGCATTTATGTATCGGTTAAAGACAACATTAGCTCCGAACGCGATTAATCCTACCCAGTACAAAGCTATTTACTATACTGGCGGACACGGCACCATGTGGGATTTCCCAAACAATAAAGCTTTACAAAACATTAGCGAACAGATCTATCGCCAAGGTGGAGTCGTTTCAGCGGTCTGTCACGGCGTGGGTGGTTTATTGCCTTTACAGGATGAAAATGGCAAACCATTAATTGCAGGTAGAACTGTTACTGGTTTTGCAAATATAGAGGAAACACTTTCAGGTATTAAGTCTCAAGTTCCATTTTCTTTACAAAATGGTCTAATTGAACGTGGTGCAAAATATAAACAAGCATTTATTCCGTTTACCTCGTATGTGGTTTCAGACGACAGAATTATTACTGGACAAAACCCACAGTCGAGTAAAGAAATTGCCGAAGCAGTGGTTAAGCGTTTAAGCAGCATTCAATAAATCGAAAAAGACGAATTACAGACCAACCCTGTAATTCGTCTTTTTCACATAAATATTATAGAAAAAATTAACTTATCTTTTGATAATGAAGAGCTATCGCACCAGAAGCAAAAGTTTTATTTTCAATGAGTTTAAGATTGGTCTTTTCTTGAATACCTTGGAATAGTGGCAAGCCACTACCAATTAGTACAGGTGAAACCGTAATTTTATATTCATCAATTAAACCAAGTTGCATGAGATAGTGCGCGAACCTTGGACTCCCCAGAATCACCATATCCTTACCCGCTTTTTGTTTCAGCTTATTAATTTCTTCTTCGACATGGTCTTTGACCAATCTGGAATTATTCCACTCCACTGTATCTAAGGTAGTTGAAAAAACGATTTTTTCAGTCTTTTCAATCCACTCAGCATGATTTCGTTCATGTTCTGAAGCTTCTGGATTTGAAAGCATGGTTGGCCAGTAATTATGCATCATCTGGTAGGTCGCACGTCCCCAAATCACCGTATCGGCAGTGCTCAAAATTTTTTTTGCATGATTTGCTAAATCGGCATCATAAGCAATCCAGCCTATATCCATTGCACCATTTGGACCTTCCACAAAACTGTCTAGCGATGCATGTAGAAACAGTATGAGTTTTCTCATTATTCTCATTCCTTTGTTATGAAAAATATTTATCACTTTTTAGTATATTCAATTTGAATTATTTCTTATGGAGTGTTTTGTTTTCTGTTTTTCTTTTTATCTATAGAAAGCTATATTTACTTGAAATATTTAAAAAATAACCCGAACAAGAATGACTCCTTATCCGGGTTATCTATAAACATGCTGTTTTAATAAAGACTTGGTTAAGTAATGACTAGCGGACCAGAACCCGGTAACTCAGTCACTAGCTTATAACTCATCAATTTTGCTGGCGTATATGTACCGCCTTTCACGGTATTTTTGAGTAAATAATTCACCACAGTCAGTGAACCATTTACAGTAAGGCTATACGCATTTTCTGTTTGGATGCGGGCAGTTTTGATTTCCCCACGGGTATTTCTTGCCTCACCCCAAACATAGGTAGGTACTTTCGCGCGAAGCTCTTCATTTGGTCCCACGACTGTTTTTTCAATACGCGACTTAATAAACTTCTGCACAGCATTAATTTTTAATACTGGGCGTAAATAGTTCATCATTTTGGCGCCAAAAATCATTTTAGGAAATGCAGGTACAAACACTTCAATGTTTGGAATGCCGGTTGTATAGAACGCTGTAGATACGTCTCCCCACGGAACACTCATAGCACTTTTTTTACCGTCACCAAAATCAATGGTTCGAACATAATGTGCTAATGGAACGGTGGTAATTTTTCCGTTCTTACGAATTTTTCCGCCTTCGGCCATGCCTTCTGTACTTGTTTTAGCAGTACCCGGTGAAAACCCTGTTCTAGAGTCAAAACCAAGTGCTAAATGGGTCGCATCTGGCAATGCTTCTTTGAGCGCGGCAGCAACACAGTCTGTCGGGATTACATCGAAACCAACACCCGGACAAAGCACAATATCGGCTTTTTCAGCTTGGCTGTTAAGTGACTGTGCTAATTCAAATACAGCAATTTCACCGGTAATATCTAAATAGTGAGCGCCGACATTTATACAAGCTTCCATCATGGGTTTTGATGTTGCAGAAAATGGCCCTGCACAGTGCATGACCAGTTTAAAACCTTGGAGTTGCTCACTGACCGCATTTACGTTATCAAGTCCAAAAGCTTTATAGTCAAGTCCCAACTCTTGAGCAAGTGCTTCAACCTTAGCTTTGTTACGGCCAGCCAAAGTCGGTTTTAGACCTTGGCGTACAGCTTCACGAGCGATTAACTCGCCCGTGTAGCCATTTGCTCCATAAATTATCCAGTTTGAATCGTTAGGATTTGTCATAACACAACTCACTTATTAAGAAGCAAATGTATAGTCACGCATGCCTTTTTTGTATTGGCGGGTACGGCATGACATCGCTGATTGTTGCAAAATTAAAGCCCAAGCTGGTGAAACATTTGGTTTTGTTTTTTTACCAGCACTTAAATTACGTAACTGGAATTTGACCACAGCCATATTGGCAAGTGAAGCCAATGTTTTATTTTCCCATGTAATTGGTTTGAGTTCAGGTGAAATATTTTGGCCTTGTTTCCAAGCATTTGGCAAATTAGGTTCAATGGCTAAAGCTGTGGCAATACCGACCATATCTACACCACTTTCAATTACTTTTTCTGCCACTTGTTTACGGCGTATGCCACCTGTCACCATAACAGGCATTTTGGCAACTTTACGAATTTCTTGTGCAAATTCTAAAAAGTAAGCTTCACGGGCAAGTGTACGACCATCACGTGCTTGGCCTTGCATTGCAGGCGCTTCATAGCTACCGCCTGAAAGTTCAACCAAATCGACTGAATGCTCATTTAACATTTTAACCACTTGCTGAGCATCTTCAGCGCTAAAACCGCCACGCTGGAAATCGGCTGAATTTAGTTTCACTGCAACCGTAAACTGTGGTGAAACTACTTTACGAACTGCTTCAACAATCTCAATTAAAATACGAGCGCGGTTTTCTAAAGAACCACCCCAACGATCTTGGCGTTTATTGCTGAGTGGAGAAAGAAACTGGCTTAATAAATACCCATGCGCTGCATGAATTTCCACACCAGTAAATCCTGCTTTTTCACCTAAACGTGCCGTGTTTGCAAAACGCTGAATCACTTCTGCAATCATCGATTCAGTCATTTCGATTGGCGTATTAAAGCGATTTGACATTTTTCCTAAATCTAAAGCGACAGCAGAAGGCGCCCATGTTTGTTGCCCTAAATTTGACTGCATTTGACGACCGGGATGATTAATTTGAAGCCAAACCTGAGCACCTTTGGAACGGCTAATTTGTGCCCATTTTTTAAAAGTATCCAGATGCTTTTCATCCTCAAGTACTACGCCGCCCGGTCCAGTCATCGCTCGGCGGTCTACCATCACATTTCCGGTAATGATTAGACCTACACCACCATTTGCCCAAGCCTGATATAGACGCATTAATTCTTCTGATGGTGCATGGTTTAAATCAGCCATATTTTCTTCCATTGCCGCTTTAGCAATACGGTTAGGAACATATGAGCCATTTGGGAATACTAATTTTTCGAACACTTTCATTGGAATGACCTCATTCAGTATGGCTTTACTTTAAGATTAAAGCTAACTTTAATGTCAACACCTTTTCGCACTTCTATATTTAATTAATTGAATTTATTATTTTTATATAAAAAAAGAGGCACTTAATGTGCCTCTTTTTTTTAAAGTTTAAAGCTTTAAATTATTCACGGATAAACGCCAATAAGTCCGCATTAATTACTTCATGGTTTACGGTTAACATACCGTGAGAAAAACCTGGGTAGATTTTGAGTTGGCTATTTTGAAGTAACTCAGCAGATTTCACACCAGACGTCTTATAAGGCACGATCTGGTCATCGTCACCATGTAACACTAAAACAGGAATGGTGATTTTCTTTAAATCTTCGGTAAAGTCAGTTTGTGAGAATGCCACAATACCATCGTAATGTGCTTTTGCACTGCCTGTCATACCCTGACGCCACCAGTTAGCAATAATACCTTCAGATGGCTTCGCATCTGGTCGGTTAAAACCATAGAACGGGCCAGATGGAAGGTCTCGGAAAAATTGTGCACGGTTTGTGAGAACCTGATTTTGCAGATCGTCAAAAACTTCTTTCGGTAAACCTTCAGGATTATTTTCAGTTTTAACCATCAATGGCGGAACTGCACTCACAAGAACAGCTTTCTTAACATTTTCCTGACCATGACGCGCAATATAGTGAGCTACTTCACCGCCACCTGTTGAGTGGCCAATATGAATTGCATTTTTAATATTCAGATGTTTAACCACTTCTGCAACGTCATCTGCATAATGGTCCATATCGTGGCCATCCCACACCTGACTCGAACGCCCATGTCCACGGCGGTCATGAGCAACTACACGAAAACCTTCTTTAAGGAAAAAAAGTAATTGAGTATCCCAATCATCTGAACTTAAAGGCCAACCGTGATGAAAAAATAATACTTGGGCATCGCGTGGACCCCAATCTTTATAAAAAATTTCTACGCCGTCTTTTGTGGTTACATATCCCATCTTTGTTCTCCTGATGAAAAACTGCTTGTTGATTCGTTATAAGAGTTTAGATAGTTATACTAAGCTTAAAGTTAACTTTAAGGTCAATCACCTTAATTGTATTTTTAAAATAAAATTTATATGAAAGTACCGCCTTAAATTCTTCTCATCTTTCCCCTTTTTTATTTCATTTAAATGTCAAAGACTTTCATCATCAAAATAAAATCTTGACTTTAAAGTTAACTTTAAACTTATAGTTTCTGAACTGGTTCTAAATTAACACGTCTTGAAATATACAGCATTAGCTACTCGGTCAATTAATGTAAAGGTGAACTTTCATGAATACAAAACAACAGTTTACTGAAGTTGAATTTGGGCAACAAAAAGTCAAAGTACCCAAAGGTGGTTATTACGACCGTTTCAGAATGAACCCCGATTTAGATGAAGTCGCTCAAGATCCTGCTGTTGGCAACATCGATTTTTTCCGTCATATTCCTAAAAAAATTGTGGAATCACGTGTAGGTCCTGTCTGGGCACCCAACTTTTATTATCGTAGTGCGAATGTACAACTGCTCATGCTTGCACCTATTAAGCAAATTAAAGCAAAACTTCCTGCTGACTTAACGCCATTACAACCATTTCCGGGTTATGGATTGGTCGCGGTCACATTCTTTAGCTATTCGGTTTGTGACAATGACCCTTATAACGAAGTTTCGATTGCGATTGTTGTACGTAAAGCTAATGCTCACGGACCACATATTACTGAACTAATCAAATCGATGCTTCAACGTCATTTTTATGCACATGTTTTGGCTTTACCTGTAGATACAGAAATTGCCAGAGTCCGTGGTGTATATGGTTATCAGCTACCAAAATGGTTAACTCAAATTGATGTCGACATTAATTCAAAACAGATTCAAGCCAATATTGCTGATCTTAATGGAAAGTTAGATTTAAGCTTAAAAACCCCCTGTACCGACTTTAAAACATGTCGATTCTGAAACTCATATTAATAAAGCAACGATGCTACATGTAGTCGATGGAAAATGGCATCAGACAGAGGTTCAATCTAATATTCTTTCTTTTGCACAAAAGCTTTTTCCAAAGAATGTTCAACTTCAGAAACACGATGGGCCTTTAACAAAGTTGCTTAATGAGGTTGGCGCTTCAAAAATTCTCCGTTTAGATGTTATTGAAGATGCGCAAGTCGTCCTTAATTTGCCGACCTTAATTCAATAAAAATTAATTTTAACTGCGTTTGGAAGTTTAAATTTACACCTAACTTTCAAACGTAGTTAATGAGACCATTATTAATAAATTTAAATTAAAAGACCTTTTTTACAGACACTGTAAAAGTCGAATCGATCGGATTTGAAACAGGTGCGCCTGCCTCACCATTGCTATACTTTTTATAGTAGCTATTTTTATCCCATGCTTTTGTATAAGCGAGTCCTGTACTCCAACCATCACCTAAATCTTTAATAAGTTCGGCTTTAACATCCTGAAAATTCGACTCTGAAAAGTTTTTGATTCTTTCATAGCCATAATGGGCTCCAAAAGTCCAAGTTTCATTAATTGGCTGGGTAAAGTTAAGATCTAAATAACTTGATCCTCTCGACCTTTTACCAGCAGGTCCCCCCATGGTTTTAGAGTTATAACCAGCATAATCTGGTGTGTAAGTCACAAAGTATTTAAGGCTTAAAGGACCATAGCCAATTTGAGGTACGATCTCACCATAGTTATAACTGCTACTCCCCGTTTCTGGTGTACTTTTCGCACCTGGGTAGTAGTAGTAAAAAACCGACATTCCAATTGAAAATTTATCGATTGTTTTTAAATAACCTGTATAAAAATCCCATTCAACCGAGGCATCCCGTAGATAGTTTGAACTCACACTTGATGCCCAAGTCCCTACAAAAAAACCATTAGGATTGGCATAATCCAATCCACCTTGTAAGGCTGCTTTACCCCATGTTTGTTGGAAACCACGTGAAATATATTGACTAGCAAAAGTAACATTTGCGCTATATGGAGAGGTTTTTTCTTGTTCTTTTAATTGTTCTGCATGTACAACGCTAGTAGACATAATAAGTGAAACTAAACCTAAAATTTTTCTCATTCAATAATTCCTTTTACATATTACCTATAGGTTTAAAGTTTTAAAATAACATGAAATATCCACTTTAAGAACCTTAAAGGTTTATAAATTCAAGTTTCTAGACACATCTTCTTCGCTATAAATCTCTTCAATGCAATCTAAAATTTTAGGAATATAGGAACTTTGATCCATGTTGCGCATGGATAGAGAGATTGGACTATAGGCTTCTAAATCCAAGATATTTAAGTAAGTTAAATTCTTCATACCAATATCACAGGCACTTTCCGGAATAATACAAATACCTTCGCCAGATGCAACTAGTCCAAGTGCCATATGAATTTCTCGGACTTCTGTCAGTTTGGCTGGAACTAGACCTAATTTGGTAAATAAAGCTTGAATAGTGGTCGAGAAATTCGGTTTAGGTGTAGTTGGATAAGAGAAAATTGTCTCATTAATAATTTGAGATAAATAAATTCCTGACTCTTGGAACTCACTTAAAGGATGTTTTTTATGAATCGCGAGTTTTAATTTTTCTTTGCGAAGTAAAAGCCTTTTAATGGCAGGGTCACTAATTGGCAAACGACCAAAACCTAAATCGATTTTACCGAGTTTTAATGCTTCAACCTGATCTCGTGTACCACACTCAATAAGCTCAACATGAATGTCAGGATTTTTTTGTCTAAATAGATAGATGACCTGTGGTAATCGTCCATAAAGAAGTGAACTCACATAACCCACTTTAACAACGTTCTCAACTAGCTTCATTTTTTTAGCCATCGAAGCAGCTTGAGCCGTATGCGTCAAAATTTGCACCGCATGTTGGTAAAAAAACAGCCCTGCTTCCGTCACTTTTAATGGACGAGAGCCTTTTTCGAATAAATCGATCCCTAATTCTTCTTCTAGTTTTTTGATTTGGCGTGTTAAAGGCGGCTGGGCAATAAAAAGCTTTTCTGCGGCTTTGGTCAGGCTCTGTTCTTCAACCACGGTAACAAAATAACGTAGATGTCTTAATTCCATTAATATACCTTTTTAGTATCTTAAAATACCGTTCTATATCTATTTTAGGCTATTACATTCTTCTATGGTATACAAACAAGTTCGTAATAGTTGAAACTTCATGTATAGAACCATAGAAACCATACTTGTGGATATTCCAACTATCCGTCCTCACCAGTTGTCTGTGACTACTATGCGTACCCAGACTTTGGTACTCGTTAAAATTACGACCACGGATGGTATTGTCGGTTGGGGTGAAGCCACCACCATTGGTGGGCTGAACTATGGTGAAGAAAGTCCTGAGAGTGTCAAAGCCAATATTGATACCTACTTTGCACCATTACTGACATCAGTTAAAGATTTAAATGTTGCACAAACGCTCAAACTGATTCGTAAAAATATTAATGGTAACCGCTTTGCCAAGTGTGCCATTCAGACTGCCCTACTTGATATTCAGGCCAAACGTTTAGGAGTGCCATTAAGCGAAGTTTTAGGTGGACGTCTGCGTAATAGTTTACCTGTACTTTGGACGCTTGCGTCTGGTGACACGCAAAAAGATATTGCTGAAGCTCGCAAAATGATAGAGCTGAAGCGCCACAACACGTTCAAACTTAAAATTGGTGCGCGTCCTTTACAGCAAGATGTTGACCATGTGATTGCGATTAAAAAAGCATTAGGTGCTGATGTTAGTGTACGTGTAGATGTAAACCGTGCATGGTCAGAACTTGAATGTATTCATGGTATTCAACAGCTCCAAGATGGTGGAATCGATTTAATTGAACAGCCATGTGCAATTCAAAATACCGAAGCACTTGCTCGCCTCACCCATCGTTTTGATGTCGCAATTATGGCAGATGAAGCCTTAACTGGTCCTGACAGCGCATACCGTATTGCAAAAAATCATGGTGCAGATGTATTTGCCGTGAAAATTGAACAATCTGGTGGCCTGATCGAAGCTTGTGAAGTTGGCAAAATTGCTGGTTTAGCTGGAATCGACCTATATGGCGGTACCATGCTTGAAGGCCCTGTAGGAAGTATTGCATCGGCCCATGTATTTGCAACCTTTGAAACATTAGCGTTCGGTACTGAATTATTTGGTCCGTTATTACTGACCGAAGAAATTTTAAAAGAGCCGCTACGTTACGAAAACTTTGAATTGCATTTGCCAACAGCTGCGGGCTTAGGCATTGAAATTGATGAAGATAAGATTGAGAAATTACGTCGTTAAGGCAACAGGATAAGGAGTTTCCCATGTTATTTCATGTACGTATGGATGTGCATATTCCACTTGATATGCCAGCCGACAAAGCAAATGAAATTAAGGCTGTTGAAAAGGCTTACTCGCAAGATTTACAACGTCAAGGTAAATGGCGTCACATCTGGCGTATTACAGGCCAGTACTCGAACATTAGTATTTTTGATGTTGAGAGCAATGAAGAATTGCACAACATTTTACAGGGCTTACCTCTCTATCCATACATGGACATTGAAGTGATGGCACTTAATCGCCACCCTTCTTCTGTTCGTGATGATGATTCGTAAACCAAAAGAATTTTTTAAATGTGATCTCTGAAGTCCATTTAAAAACCAAGCAGATTATTCAGAAGGTAACAAGGAACGTGGCGGCACTTATTCGCTAGCAAAACAAAATGCCCGCAGCGCTGCCACCCAAAACCGTATTGCATACTTAAGGAGTTTTAGTATGAACCGTCAACAAATTGATGCGCTTGTAAAACAAATGAATGTCGACACTGCTAAAGGTGAAGTCGATGCACGTGTTCAACAAATTGTTGTGCGCCTTCTCGGGGATTTATTTCAAGCCATCGAAGACCTAGACATCCAACCTTCAGAAGTATGGAAAGGTTTGGAATATTTTACCGATGCAGGCCAAGCAAACGAACTTGGACTTTTAGCAGCTGGCTTAGGTTTAGAGCACTATCTTGATTTACGTGCTGATGAAGCTGATGCAAAAGCTGGCGTTACTGGCGGCACACCTCGTACTATTGAAGGTCCACTTTATGTAGCGGGTGCGCCTGAATCAGTTGGTTTTGCGCGTATGGATGATGGTACAGAATCTGGCAAAATCGATACCTTAATTATTGAAGGTACTGTGACTGATACTGATGGTAATATCATTGAAAATGCTAAAGTTGAAGTATGGCATGCTAACAGTTTGGGTAACTATTCATTCTTTGATAAGTCTCAATCTGACTTCAACTTACGCCGTAGTATTTTAACGGATGCAGATGGTAAATATGTTGCGTTAACCACGATGCCTGTAGGTTATGGTTGCCCACCGGAAGGTACAACTCAGGCCCTTCTTAACAAGTTAGGCCGTCATGGTAACCGTCCATCTCACGTTCACTACTTCGTTTCTGCACCAGGTTTCCGCAAGCTTACAACTCAATTCAACATTGAGGGTGATGAGTACTTATGGGACGACTTTGCCTTCGCAACTCGTGATGGCTTAGTGGCAACAGCAGTTGATGTAACTGACCCAGCTGAAATCCAACGCCGTGGTTTAGATCACGCTTTCAAGCACATCACATTTAACATCGAACTTGTTAAAGATGCCGCTGCGGCTCCTTCAACTGAAGTTGAACGTCGTCGCGCTAGCGCTTAATTGAAAGTGTATGTGAGTTAAAAGTTCGCTTTTGACTCACAAAATTTATTCCATTTATTACTACCATTAAGAATTTAAATAAATTTTTAGCGTTAGTAATAACATCACGTTACCTCATGCTCTAAGGTTTCTCACATGATTGATAAAAGTAAGTCCTCTCTTAGCGAGGTACTATCGCAGATTAAAGATGGTGCAACCATTCTGATTGGTGGTTTTGGTACCGCAGGACAACCCGCTGAACTCATTGACGGACTGATTGAACTGGGTATTAAAGATTTAACAATTGTCAGCAATAACGCCGGTAATGGTGATTACGGTCTGGCTAAGCTGCTTAAAGCTGGTTCAGTTAAAAAAGTAATCTGTTCTTTCCCACGTCAGTCAGACTCTTATGTGTTTGATGAACTGTACCGTGCTGGAAAGGTCGAGCTTGAAGTGGTTCCGCAAGGTAATCTGGCTTGTCGTATTCAGGCAGCAGGTATGGGACTTGGCGCTGTGTTTACTCCAACAGGCTTTGGAACACTTTTAGCTGAAGGGAAAGAAACCCGTCAGATCGATGGTAAAGACTACGTACTTGAGTATCCGATCAAAGCTGACTTTGCCTTGATTAAAGCTTACAAGGGTGACCGCTGGGGCAATCTGGTTTACCGTAAATCTGCACGTAACTTTGGCCCGATTATGGCCATGGCAGCGGATGTAACCATTGCTCAGGTTTCTGAAGTGGTTGAGCTAGGTGGATTAGATCCAGAGCACATCATCACCCCAGGTATCTTTGTACAGCACGTTGTACAAGTACAGCCCGCACAGTAAGCAATAAGGAGAAATAACATGAGCTACCAGAAACTCAGCCGTGACCAGATTGCAAAACGTGTGGCACAAGATATTCCAGATGGTGCCTATGTGAACCTAGGCATTGGCTTGCCAACCAAGATTGCGAGCTACCTACCTAACGACAAGGATATTTTTCTTCATTCTGAAAATGGTTTATTGGCATTTGGTCCTCCTCCAGCGGCAGGTGAAGAAGACCCTGAACTGATTAATGCGGGTAAAGAGTTCGTGACCATGCTTGAAGGCGGCAGCTTTTTTCACCATGGCGACTCATTTGCGATGATGCGTGGTGGTCATCTTGATATTGCAGTGCTTGGAGCCTTTCAGGTTGCTGCGAATGGTGACTTGGCGAACTGGCACACGGGTGCTCCAGATGCGATTCCTGCCGTGGGTGGTGCGATGGATTTGGCGGTTGGTGCTAAAAAAGTATTTATCACCACAGACCATGTAACTAAGCAAGGTGAGCCGAAGATTGTGGCTGAGCTGAGCTATCCAGTTACGGGTAAACACTGCGTTGACCGTATTTACACCGATCTTTGTGTGATTGACGTGACTAAAGATGGTTTAAAAGTGATTGAGAAAGTTGAAGGCCTTAGCTTTGATGAGTTGCAGGCTCTAACGGGTGCGACTTTGATTGATGCGACTCAAGATTAAAATTTAAAACAGCAGTAACTATTGTGACAGGCGACATGGATGTCGCCCGTTGGACAGGGAGGCATGGAAGCCTCCTCTGTTCAACAAAGGTTTTTGTTACTTTTGACCTTTCAAAAGTAAGGTATCGCTTATGCAACAGACCTATGGATATCACAGTATATTAAAGCCGTGATGTTATTCGTTGATATGAAAATTTATAAATCATTACGACGGAGTCTTATCTGTTTAAACCAGATGCCAACAGCTAATTCGTGTCACTTTTTTAAAAAAGTAACCAAAAACCTTTGTTACTCAGACACAACCTCCCTGTTGTGCTGAGCAACGAGGCGACATCCATGTCGCCACCGCGAATACTTACGGAGAATGGCTAAAAAGGCCTGAAGTAAAGGACAAAAGTTAGAATGAAAAACGCTTATATCATCGATGCCATCCGTACACCATTCGGCCGTTATGCCGGTGGCCTTGCACCCGTTCGTGCCGATGACCTTGGTGCTCTGCCGATTAAAGCACTCATGCAGCGTAACCCAAGTGTAGATTGGGAACAGGTCGATGATGTGATCTATGGCTGTGCCAACCAAGCCGGTGAAGATAACCGTAACGTCGGCCGTATGTCAGCACTGCTTGCTGGTTTGCCGTATCAAGTGCCGGCAACCACCATTAACCGTTTGTGTGGTTCTTCACTAGATGCGATTGCCATTGCTGCCCGTGCCATTAAAGCTGGTGAAGCGAACTTGGTGATTGCGGGTGGTGTCGAAAGTATGAGTCGTGCACCCTATGTGATAGGTAAGTCAGACAGTGCTTTTGGCCGTAGCCAGAAGATTGAAGACACCACCATGGGATGGCGTTTCATTAACCCAAAACTTAAAGAATTGTATGGTGTAGACACCATGCCCCAGACTGCCGAAAACGTCGCTGAACAGTTCAACGTCAATCGTGCAGATCAGGACCAGTTTGCCTTGGTGAGCCAACAACGCACCGCAAGCGCGCAAGCCAAAGGCTTTTTTTCTAAAGAAATCGTGGCAGTTGAAATCCCTCAGCGTAAGGGTGATGCTGTTGTGATTGATACCGATGAACATCCACGTGCATCGACCACGCTTGAAGCTTTAAGCAAACTTAAACCTGTAGTTAAAGCAGAGGGTACTGTGACTGCAGGCAATGCTTCAGGCATTAATGATGGCGCAGCAGCTCTACTGATTGCTTCTGATGAAGCGGTTCAAGCTTACAACCTCAAACCACGTGCCAAGATCATTGCTTCAACAGCGGTGGGTGTAGAACCACGCATTATGGGTTTTGCTCCGGCACCAGCCATTAAAAAACTACTTAAACAAGCCAACCTGACTTTAGATCAAATGGATGTAATTGAGCTCAATGAAGCCTTTGCTGCACAGGCATTGGCAGTGACCCGTGATTTAGGTTTGCCAGATGATAGCAACAAGGTAAATCCAAACGGTGGTGCCATTGCATTAGGTCATCCACTGGGTGCATCAGGTGCACGCTTAGTCACTACAGCCTTAAACCAGCTTGAGCAAACAGGTGGTCGTTATGCCTTATGTTCAATGTGTATTGGTGTAGGTCAAGGTATTGCTTTGATTATTGAACGTGTTGAAGCACTTTAAGGAGAAAAAAATGCCATCTTTTCAATCTGCCGATGCACAAATCAACTATCAAACCTTTGGCGAGCCATCTTCCCCTGCTCTGGTGTTTTCCAATTCTTTAGGCACCAATTATGGCATGTGGCAAAAACAGTTTAATGAGTTAAAAGATCATTTTTTTGTGATCTGCTATGACACGCGTGGTCACGGTTCATCATCTACGCCTGACGGTCCATACACTGTAGAGCAATTAGGTGAAGATGTTGTTCGTTTACTGGATCATCTGAATATTAGCAAAGCTGCTTTTTGTGGTATCTCAATGGGCGGTTTAACCGGTCAATGGCTGGCGATTCATTACCCTGACCGTTTTAGTCATGTGGTTGTGGCAAATACTGCCGCTAAAATTGGACAAGAACAGGCATGGCTTGACCGTGCAAAATTAGTACGTGAGCAAGGTTTACAACCGATCGCAGCTACAGCAGCTTCGAGATGGTTTACAGATCCCTTTATCCAAAGTCATGCTTCAATTATCAACAACCTGTGTAACGACTTAAGTGCTGGCAGCGCAATGGGTTATGCCAATTGTTGTGAGGCTTTGGCTAAAGCGGATGTCCGTGAGCAGTTAAAAGACATCAAAATTCCTGTATTAGTCGTTGCTGGAACTCAAGATCCAGTCACTACAGTTGCAGATGGTGAATTTATGCAGCAACGCATTCCACAATCAAAACTTGCAGAAATAGATGCCTCTCATATTTCCAATGTAGAACAATCAGAAGCTTTTAATAAAATCCTAAAAGATTTTTTAGTGAGCTAATTTTAAGTTTAAGAATTAAAAAAATGGCCTTTATAGGCCATTTTTTATATCTCGCAGAATCTTAAAAGTTAGTACCGAATCATGACCGATTTTAATTCAGTGTAATCTTCAATAAATGCATCAGAAAACTCTCTACCAATGCCTGAAGCTTTTACCCCGCCAAATGGAACTGATGGATCTAAGAACGTATGCATATTGACCCACAAGGTCCCTGCTTCAATTTTAGGAATTAAACGGAAAGCTTTAGATAAGTCATTTGTCCAAATACTTGCGGTTAAACCAAAACGAGACTGATTCATAAGCTGAATAAGTTCTTCATCAGTTTCGAATGGCATTATCCCAACCACAGGACCAAATGTTTCCTCTGAAAATAAAGGATCATCCTTATTTTTAAAGGAAATTAAAGTCGGTTGTACAAAATACCCTGTCTGATCTAGAGCCGCACCACCAGCAATAATCTGGTTGTTGGCTTTAGCCATATCTAAATAATGTTTTACTTTAAGAAAATGTGGCTGATTAGAGAGTGGACCAAACATACTTCCTTCATCCATAGCCGATCCAATTTTGAAACTAGAAAGTGCTTTAGAGAGTTTTTCGACTAGTTCATTATGTTTTGTATGGTGTACAAAAAAACGCTCTGGAGATGCACAAACTTGACCTTGATGCACAAAAGTTGCTTGCAACAAAGTCGGCAAAATTTCATCAATATTTGCATCGGCCAAAACCGCTATGGCATTTTTACCCCCCAACTCCAGACTCACACGGGTTAAATCACTACTCATCGCGAGCTTACCAATGGCAATGCCTGTTGGTACTGAACCTGTAAATGAGACTTTCTTAACGAGCGGTGACTCAATTAAATATTGCCCTGTATCGCCCTTACCTGTAACCACATTAATCACACCTGCCGGAATACCTGCCTCAATGGCAAGTTCAGCTAAACGTAATAAAGATAAGCTGGCAAACTCACTTGGTTTAAGCACAATGGTACAGCCGGTTGTTAAAGCTGAGCCAATTTTCCAAACACCAATCATTAGTGAAAAATTCCAAGGCACAATCCCTGCAACCACACCAATCGGTTGTCTTAAAGTAAAGGCCGTATATTTTTCACCTTGCATGGATGGAATAGAAGGTTGCATGGTTTGGCCATTAATTTTGGTTGCCCAACCCGCAAAATATCTTAAGAAAATAACAGATTGTGCCACTTCAAGATGGCGGGAAATATTGATGAGTTTTCCGGTAGACAAAGTTTCAAGCTGTGCAAGTTCTTCACCATGTTGCTCAATTAAATCTGCTAGCTTGTTCAGTTTAACGCCACGTTCATACGGCGTAGTTTCAGCCCAAGCATTTTGAAAAGCATGTTCAGCACTTTTGACCGCGCTTTCGACATCTTGTTGACTACCAATACTAATTTGAGCAACAACTTGTTCAGTCGATGGATTTACAATATCTACTTTCTCTAAAAGCTCGGCAGCAACTAATTTTCCATCAATAAAATGTCCATGTTGACGTGCCATAAATTGCTGCACGCTTTGTAAAATCTGAACTTCACTCATTTTTATTTCTCTCAATTTATTTAAAAGGATCTATTAATAGATGTATTGCAGAATCAACTGCGCATAGACATTGGTCTTGTCATCGTAGTTTTGAGTACCGCCATTATGGATATCGTGTTTTGGTTTATAGAGTCCCACTAAAGGAATAACATTGAATTTTTTATTGACCGACCAGACTGAAAAGACATCCAGCTCATGTCCATCCACATTGGTTAAAGATTTATTTACTGTTTTGAACTTATAGGCCAAAGCACCCAACATAAAATTTTCTTTCAAATTCATCGTGTAAGAGACTTGATGAATATCTGTATTTTTATTAAATGGACCAGCATAGTTTCCAGCAACTTCGCCCTGAAACCATGTACCAAAGCCGACTGTATTTCCATAAAACATAGGGTCGTATTGGTCTGAAAAATGGCTAAAACGGTAGCCTAATGAGGGTGTATATTTTGACGATAAAAAGTTATAGTTCAGTGCTAAGTACCCAGCATTTTCGTGGCTATCTTTTTTATCTTGAACTACAAACTCAGTTTTAACTTGCAGCTCTGGTAAGGGTTGATAATTCAAACGTAAAGCATAATTTTTAAGATCTTCGCGCCCTGAAACCTGTTCAGCATCTTTAAGGTCTAATACGTTTAAATAGGTAAACCCAACACCCTTATCTTTAAGCTGATACATCAGATCAGTCACAAAGAGTTCAGGTGAAAATTGTGCTTTATTGTCTGACTTTAAATAAGCCAGCTTTAACGTTGTATTCTCTTGCGGTTTGTATTGAAGCAAACTTGTAAAATCAAAGCTTCGACGAGCTGCTAGATAATATGCCCCGCCCCGATCTAATGTGCCGTCCGCAGGAACTTTACCGAGATTTAATGCATCACCCGCAATGAAGAATCCATCACCAATCATGATATTTTGGCGACCAATACTTAAATCATAGGTCGTTAACTCATCTTTATTGGTGCCGTCTTTAAAACCAATGATCCATTCATTCACATCTGTTTTACGTTCTTTGCCATTACTATTTTGGCCTGCGTCACCATCACCAAATGTTGCCGAGCTAATACCGCTCAAGCTTGCATAGAGCTGATTGTTTTTAAAGGTGTATTGTCCTTTCGCACCATATTTAAGATGACCTTCTTGCCAATTGATTCTTTCATCCTCTAGGTTTTCACCGTTATAGCTTTTACCGCTACTAAAGGCCCCAAAAGTTGCTTCAAAAGTTGGCTTAATTTCAAGCTCACCAGCATGCACAGTTGAAAAAAATGAGACAAAGAGAGTCCCTCTCACAACCTGAGAAAATAAATTTTTCATTGAGAAATTCCTTTTTTGCGAACGGCCTAACCGTGCTCAAGTGTGGGTAATCGATTCGTTACCCACTCTAGATCATGCACCCGTTTAGTGATGGTCGTGCTGAGTGTTTTGCTCTTCTTCACCCAAGTTTAAAGTCGGGGTGCTGTCAAAGAAGTTCCAAGGTTTGATGAGTGTATTCACCCATTCTGTTGGCATGATTGGCCACTCTTCAGCACGTGCCACATGGGTTGTGCCTGTTGTCATCCACACCACGAGGTCTTTATTTTCAATATTTTCGTTGTTACCAATGAACTGTCCTAACCCTGTGTCATGAGTCGAACGATTTGAATATTTCCCTTCAGGATAGCGTTCGTCTGGATTGTACTGAGTCACCCAAATTTGCTTATCCATAAAATTCAAACGTTTAAATAACCATTCATCTTTAGAAAAATTGGCTCCTTTTGCCACAGGGTGTGTTCCACCTGCAAACGGAATGAGTTGATAAGAAACTGGATTGCCTAATTTATTTTCCTTGTTGAAATTCGTGAGTAAGCGAATAGTGGATGGGTCAAATTTTTCAGCTGCATTTTGCTCATTCGTAATGACTTTACTATCAATTTGCATTGAGCTTGTACGAACACCACCTTTGTCATTGGCTTTCACCACAGGGTCCATATGCATAAAGCTATTATTTTCTCCATCGACATCCATGTCTAAGCGGAAGTTATAGATGTGCTGATGGGTTGTACCCACAATATTATGGTCAATTAAAGTTCCATATTTGGTGTCTTCTTTAGCTGTACTGTCATGCATAGTGCGTGATTTTACACCTTTAACCGCCTCAATACCCGTTGCACCCGCATTAATTCCAATTACACCATTTTGGGCAAATACCCAGTCAAACATGTAATCGTAGTTTCCCACTGTACTAATCCAGCGCACAACAAGTTCACGGCGGGCTTCACTGGCATCTTGGTTACCAAAAATTTCATGATGTTTATATTCAGGCCCAGCATAACGTTCAAACACAGCAATGGCATTTGGAATCACTTGTGGCTGGCCTTTATAGTCTGCAATCACGGCATCAAGTAAAACAGCGTTGTCAGGTGCATCTGTTCCAGGAAGAATAGACGAGGTAAGTGTTCCCATACCGTATTCGCCAGAGTCTAAATAAGATTTGAAGTACCAACCAATATCAGGATCGCCATATGGAACCACCATTCCACCCAAGTTCCCTTCATACATGACTTTACGCTTAACGCCTTTATCTTTATAGGTCACTGTTGAAAGCTGCAAGCCAACACGAGAGTCTAACGCCACATGTAAACACCAATTCCCCCAATGTATGGTTTGGCCAGTAATGCTAAAGTTCTTACCCTCAGGTTCAGTAATATTGAGTGGTTTTAGCTTACTTGCTACGGGCTTATTCGACATATAAGGTCGATTTGCCATTGGCACAGGAATGATCGCACCTTCTTCAATCTTTATAATTTTCTCTTTATCTAAATCGACTACAGCAACTAGGTTCTCAATAGGATGTGCCCAGTAGTTACCATCCCCAACATCGAGGTAAGCAACGACTTTTAATATGTTGAGTTGTTTATCAAGCCCATCTTTACCGCCAAAATATCCAACAGTTAGCGGTGTAGCAATCACTTTCTTCACATCGGTAATGCCGCGTTTCCGTAAAGCTTCCTGATATTCTTTACTTGTCTCAATTACACGCTGTACGGCTTCAAAATTATCGAGCAACACCATTCCATGAGTGTCTTTAAGTACATTCCATTTGGTGACTTGTTGAGTGTTAAGGTTAACTTCACCTTCAATCGCTTGACTCCCCTTTAATAAAATAAATGAGGCAATACGATCTTCTTTAAATTCTTTGTGATTAATAAAGTAATCCCAGACTTTGGCTTTTTCAGGTTCTTTAAGCTTTAACTCGGCAAAACGCATATTTTTATAGGCGTATTTCGAGCGATTAATCACATCAAAGGTCTTTTTAATTTCTTCAGAGTTTAGGCTATTGAGCGGGTGAAACGTATTTTCAATTTTAAAAGTTTGATCTAAACCCGACTGGAAGACTTCATTAAAAAAATCTTTTCCAATAACAGGCTTACCATCCTTAATTAATAAAGGCACACTGAGCTTGAAAGCTTTGCCATTCACCAGAACCTGATCTGAATTGGGTTTGGCCCGAACAACCATAGAACCTTTGGTAATCATATAAGTATTGGTAAAATCGTCTTTGACAACTTTAGCACCTTGCTCACTCATGTTTTGATAAAGTGAGACCATTTCGGCATGTCCACCATGCGCAAACGCTTGAGTATTGAGTCCCCAAAAGCTTGCAGCGATTGTTAAGTTAAGTGCCAGTATTTTTTGTATGTCATTCAATAATCGTTGTTTACACATTGGTTTCATCCTTTTCATCTATCCCTAAACTATCTGAATCA
Organism: Acinetobacter sp. GG2; assembly: GCF_000292385.1. Classification (NCBI taxonomy): domain Bacteria; kingdom Pseudomonadati; phylum Pseudomonadota; class Gammaproteobacteria; order Moraxellales; family Moraxellaceae; genus Acinetobacter; species Acinetobacter sp. GG2. Next base: position 267,052 of record NZ_ALOW01000039.1, on the reverse strand, counting down.
GATAGTTAAAATGCACTTCCTGTGAGTGAAATTCATTAGACCAACTTAATAGTTTTATGGTTATTAAGCTTATCTAACCTGCTCTAATGAATTTAATTTCAACACAGTTACATAGGGCTAGCTTGTTCAAGAATGACGTCGAACTTGTCTAAAAATGACATTGAGAGATGAAAGAATTAAACCGACATACCCTCTCTAAATTCTTTAGGGGAAATACCATAAGTCTTTTTAAAGATTTTTGAAAAATGCGCCCCGTCCCAAAAACCCCATTTCAAGGCAACTTGGGTAATTGAGCTTTGTTTATTTCTTTTATCAAGCAAATCTGCTTTGACTTTTTCTAGGCGTTTGAGCTGTATATATTTGTTAATAGATAAATTTTCTTGAAGAAATAGACGGTAGAGATGACGTAGCGACACTCCAATATGCTCTGCAATTAATTTAGGTGTTAAATCTGGTTTTGCTAAGTTTTCTATAATATAACGCTCAGCTTTTTCCATTAGATTATTGGAGCTATTAATATTTTTATAATTAATTGTCGGTTTGATTAAGGCAATCAATGCATCTTCAAAAGCATTACCATCTTCAGTTGCGTACCAAAGTTTGATGTTTTCAGCAGACATATTTTTCAAAATATTTTTGAGTAAAAAACCACTCATATTTTGCGTAATCAGTTTTCCAAAATATTCAGTACTAATATTTTCTTTAAGTAATTTTTCACGCGACAGATGGACAGAAATCTGGCTTACCAAGCCTTGCGGATACATTGAAATGGTTTCGACTGGGTCGACCAACACAATATCGCCTTCATTTAGGCTGAGAGTTTCATTTTTATACTCAAGCAGCATTTTTCCCGAATACTGCAAAATCAAAAAACAAAAACGATTATTCACTCGATCGATTTCATCGGCTTTCCGGACAATCTTATTTGCATTGTTTTTGATAAAAGCAATTTCGGTATCACCCAATAAAAAGCACTGAACTTCACCAATGAATAAATTACGGGTTCCGTCAAAATCGGTTTCAAAATTGCCGCACACACTTTTAATATGGTGCGTCCATGTGAGTAATGCATCGCTTACATATTGGTTCATCCCTTACCTCTCTATACACGTGCCACCGCTCAAAATTTTGCGTTTGTGGTAGTGCACTGTCTTGGCTTATTTGCAATCTTGTTTTATTGATAAACAAATTATGTGCCAATAATTCCTTATCCGTGGAATTGTTTTGATGATAGTCAGCTAGATGTAAAGAAGCTGATAAATCAATTCAATTTATCAGCTTAATGAGGCTTATGCTACTCCTGCAAAATCTCGCAGCATGGTAATAAAAATATTCTTTTGCTCATCAGAATATTTTTTAAACACCTCATTTTGGTGGCTATCGGCAATATCAAACAAATACTGCGCTGTTTGTTTACCTTTTTCAGTCAGTGCGTACAAATTATCGTGATCAACCAATAAGCCTTCAAATTTTAAAATTTCAGCCGATCTTTCTACTTCTTGCATTGGCATAGCAATATCGCGCGGTAAATCTTCCTTACTTGAAGCAGTACCACTTGCCAAAACCAGCAGCAGCCGTGATTCACTGGTACGGAACCCTGAAGCCATTTGCTTAGGAATATAGTCGGTTTGATAAGCTTTAAAAGCACGACTCATCAAGTAGCAGACATTATTATATAAGTGCCCATAATGAGTCTGGTCTACACCGTTCTGTTCAGTTTGCTTAACTTGAAGGCTCGGATGCGGCATGACACAAGAATATGCGCCTTGATGGTAGACCAGCGGGCTTCGGCCTTGGTCATGGAAACGAACCACTTTGCCAACAATAATCCAGTGGTCACCACCTTCAATCACTTGATAGCGTTCGCACTCAAACACCGCAGAACAATTTTCTAAAATGGGTGCACGTCCTGCACCGAGTTGAAAATTGGTGTCTGCAAATTTATCAATATTGCGTCTCGAAAACTTATTAGATAGCTCAATTTGCGTACCCGATAAAATATTGACTGCAAAATGTGTCGCGTCTTCAAATACTGAAAAACTTGAAGACTTTTTATCAATACTCCACAAAATAAGTGGTGGGTCGAGTGACACCGAGTTAAAACTATTTGCAGTTACACCGACTTTCTCACCTTGTGCATTTTGTGCAGTAACAATGGTAACGCCTGTTGCAAAATTTCCTAATGCTCGTCGGAACTGTAATGGATCGACCGTAAATTCATCTATTTGTTGTAATACATTCATCATCTTTCTCCTAAACCTTCTCTTACATCCATATAAATCGCGAGAGCATTAGATATCTAAAACTAGTCTCGGTGTTTTAGAGCGTGAACAACACACCAATATTTGCTCATTGCTGGCTTTTTCTTCATCAGTAAAATAAACATCTCGATGATCAGGTTCGCCTTCAATTACATCGCACATACAGGTTCCGCATACGCCTTGCTCGCAAGACATTTCAATGTCGATGCCTTCTTTAGCCAAAGCCTGCAAAATTGTTTCGCCAGCTTCAACCATAATGATTTTTCCGCTACGCTCAGCCACCACCTCAAATGAATCTCCCGAGATGTCAGTTTCAACTTGGAAATATTCTTTGTGGATTTGCTGCTCAGGAAAATTATGAGTCGTGGCAAGGTTAATCACCCAGTCTATGAAACCGACTGGACCACAGGTGTAAATATGGCTTTCCGAATCAATATCTTTAATGGCAGATTCAAAAAATGCTCTGTGGCTTGCACCTTCGGATTTAAAATGGAAGGTTGTATATTTTGCTAACTCACCATTTTTAATTTCATCAACAAAAGCACAGTTCTCAGCGCTAGCACCGCAGTAATGAAGCTCAAATGATTCGCCTTCGTGTGCAAGTTGATAGGCCATCGTGATTAACGGCGTAATTCCAATTCCACCGCCAATTAATACACTGTGTTTGGCTTTTAAAAGTGGAAATAAATTTTTTGGTTCACTGACCTGAATTTGCATGCCATCTTTAATTTCATCAAAAGCCGAGACTGAACCACCACGTGATTCAGGGTCACGTAAAATTCCAAGGCGGAACTTTCCTTCGTCATTTGGATTTTGGCAAAGTGAATACTGGCGTACCATGCCATTTGGTAAGTGCACATCAATATGCGCACCCGCTTCAACTTTTGGCAATGTTGTAGAAGTGGCAGACTCAAATTCCATGACTGCAATATTTCCACCTTCCACATGACGATTTTTAACGACAACATCATAAAGTGTAGTCATGATTTCACTCCCTTTTCATGGTTAAGCGATTGGCTTAACGCATGAATAAACCACCGTTAATATCCCATGTTGCACCAGTCACAAACCCCGCATTTGGACTCGCAAGCAACCCACAAGTTTCAGCAATAAAATGCATACTTCCTAAGGCTTTAACCGGAATATTTTGGATGAACTGTTCCATTTTTTCGTCAGACACCACACTATGAAGGATTGGAGACTCCATCGGTCCCGGTGCAACCGCATTAACCGTAACGCCTTTTGCTGCAAACTCTTTGGCAAAAATTTTGGTTAACGTCACAATCGCACCTTTGGTTGCCGCATAGTGTGCACCCGTTGCAGTACCGCCATTTTGTCCCGCTAAAGACGCCATATTAATGATGCGTCCATAGCCTTTTTTAGCCATATATTGACCAATAATTTGGCAAGCTTGAAAGGTGCCACGTTGGTTAACTTGCGTGATCCAATCAAAATCGGCTGCAGTAATTTCTAATACTGGCGTTGCTTTGGTGACGGTAGCATTGTTAATTAACACATCAAGTTTAGAAAATTTCTCTTCAATCCATTGCACCGCAGCATGAAAATCTGCCTCAACTGAAATATCTAATTTCAAGGGAAACATATTTTGTGCATATTGACTTTGTGCCTTGGCGTTTTCAGCTTTTTCAAGCGTACTTGCCGACAAAATCACTTGATGGCCTTGGTTCGCAAAATATTCAGCAATCACATTACCGAGTCCAGAAGCAGCACCTGTCACTAAAACAACTTGTTTCATATTACCGCTCCTAAAGAATGTAGCTAATACCAGCTAAGGTATCGGTAGAATTAACCAAATTAATGATTTTACGGTTAATCTTAAAACCTGTATCCGCATCACGAGTTAGATGGTAAGTAATATCTGCTGTGTAATGCTTGAGGTTTTCTTTACGGAATTCACGTAAGTTTTGAGCACAACGTAAAACGATTTCATCATCTTGGTCTTGAATCAGTCGTACACGAGAAATGCTACGCACAGTATTTGCTTTAGGCGCTGTAGAAATCGCTTCACCATTTTCAAGACGCTGTACACGTAAAGTACGCATATGATTATCGTCATAAGCATAATTTAAGTTGTTTTCGTAGTCAGTGAGGTTCGGGTCAATTGGAATGATATAAACACCTTTTTCATTCCATAAATTGAGCCATTCACGGTATTCACTGTGGTCTAACATATCTGCTTCAGCCCAGATGAAAGCAGTGACTTCATTTAATAATTGCAGATTCATATTCATTGCTCTCTCCTTAAGCTTTCATCATCTTTTTCCACTGCTGATATGCTGCACGCATACCTGTTTCAGCACTGACATCACTTTTTAAGCCATCTTCAGTTTTGACTTCACCCGGTAAACCGCGGTTGAGCATGATCCATAAATCATTACCGGCATTGGCACCATGTTGTACGCGCTCCCAAGCTTCTGAGTCATCTGGCGTACCAAAACCAAATGGACCTTGGAAATGTTCATGCAAACGTAAGCGATATTGGTTGGCAATTTGCGGGCCACCATCCATCGTAATCACCGAGTGATGAATTTCTGTTTCAGCAACTGAAATTGGCTGTAACACACGGAAGAACGCCATCGAACATGCAATATTCGGGAATAAATTTAAGTTAAAGCCAGAACCACCAACTGCTCGAACAATACGGCGTACTTCTAACTCTTCATGGCCTTCGTCGCGCAAAGCTTGAGCCAAGTCTTCGAAACGCTCTTGAATTGGACGCTCCATGAGTTCTTCGTCTAAATCGACCAGTTCAGGAATCATCACCATGACACTGTGACCATTACCTAAGTCTTCAACAAAGCCCGGTTGGTTTTCGAAGTTAAAGAGTTCTTCGGTTTTTTCATCTACAGAACTTAAGAATGACTTATGTACCAACGGGAAGTGATATGCATCGGTAGTATTTTCAAGCTGGATTTTCCAGTTACCCGGAAAACGGAAACGGTGTTCACCCAACACTTTAATTGGATAACCCGCGCCCTGTTTCATAAACAGGTCAATCCATTTTTTCGCAGGCCCAAGGAACTCTTCAAGCGGTTGAATGTCTTCTTTAAATGAAGCGAAGATCATGCCGTTATATTCTTCTACCCGTAGACTCACCAGTGGTAATTCTGATTTATCTAAACAATCGCCGTAGCTTTCCGGAGATGGCACACCACGTAAACTACCGTCAAGTGCATAACTCCAACCGTGGTACGGACATACAAAACTATTAGTTTTTCCTTTTTTATGTTCGCATACGGTTGCTGCACGGTGACGGCAACGGTTTAAAAGTACATGGACTTTCTTTTTACGGTCACGTACCACAACCACAGGCTGTTTACCGATATTAATGGTTTTATAGCTTCCGCCTTCCGGAATTTCGCTGGCATGCGCAACCCACACCCAAGTGCTATAAAAGATTTTTTCCATCTCTTCATCAAAAATGCGTTCATCTTTATAAAGAGAAGTATGGGCACGGTCACTTTGAACCAAAGCATCGTAATCAATGCCAATGTTATGCGTTGGGATAATACTGTTCATATCAATAGTCCTTTTAAATATGTCCTGGGTCATTCCTGGGAAGGTACCGGCAATTCAGCTTCAGTGTGCCAATGCGATACGGGGCGACTGAAAATATTCTGTGTTTGGAAATGTTTAATTTTCCATGTTCCATCTGCTTGCTTTTGAAACTTCACATTGAGCTTTGCTGCATTCAGATGGCTACGGCCATCTTGAAAGGTTGAAGTTTGCAACATGAGCCAAGAAGCATTTGCATCATTTTGATTTACATAAATTTGTTCTGAATTTACAAAGTGTGCATTCATAACAAAGTGAGATTCTTTTTGGGTATAGCTTTTAAACATGTCGTAAATCGACTGCCAAGAATCATAACGGCCAAAAGATTTGGCATATTTCTCGCCAATACCTTCCCAAATACAATCCTGATCAAAAAGATTCATTAGCTCATCAAGGTCTGTATTTGCATTGAGCTCGTCGCAGATTTCCATATAACGGTTCAGACAATTACGAATGGCGTTATGCGCTTCTAACTGTTCTAGCCGTTCTATGATTTCTGCAATATTCACTTTGTCATTCATTGCCATCGCCTTAACGTTGGATAATTAATTCGCGTCCAACACGAGCTTCAACTTTGCAATATTTCCAAAGCTTGTATGGCCCTTCACCCACCACGGTTGTTCTAAACAAGTTACAAGCGGCATGTACGGTTTCAATATCAGGAACATCTGCAAGCAAGTAGGTTGTCCAAGGCCAACCTGCACTTGGACCAACCATGCTTTGGTCATCATCAAGATTTCCAAAAACATGTACGCCCGGTAAGTCATGAATGCCATTCCACATTTCACCAAATGCTGCCCAAACTGCTTTTGCTTCAGCAGGTTCTGCATCAAAAAAGTTTTGGTTAATACCCATGCAGAACAAAACGCGTAATGATTTTTTAGCTTCCATCTCAATATCCTTTTAAAAATTAAACTTATAAATAACCTGGGGTTGGCTTTAACCCGAAACTGATTGAGCCTGCATTTTGTAAGGTCGCATCGCCCATAAAGGCATGCTGAGTCACCACATTGGTGTCATTCACAAAACGGCTAAATGGATTGTTGGTATAGATCGCTGTCATACCCGCGAGCATTTGCATTTTTCGGGTCACTTTGGCGCAAACTCGCGCTGCATGGGTACATGCCAGACGCATATCGCTAATTTGTTCAGTAGTTGCTTCACGCCCAGCAATAATTTCATTCCAGACAATATCCATGGTTTGATAAAACCAAGATTTTGCAGCCTGAAACTCCGCATCAGCTTGAGCGAACTCATATTGAGTCACTGGGCGATTTGCAATTTCTGACCCACCTGTAATCGATGCTTTACCCGGTGCTAATTTTTCAAATTCTTCTAATGCTGCAGCTGCAACACCAATACCCACCACGGTTAATACTTGCGTCGCTAAAGACAGTGACGGATATTTAAAAAATGGCTCGCTGAGTTTTGAAGGTTCACCACGTACAAAGGTCCATTTCTTTTCGACCAATACATCTTCGACCACCAAATCATGGCTTCCCGTACCTTTTAGGCCAACGGTGTCCCAAGTCATTTCAATTTTGGCTTTTTTGGCAGGCATCACTGCCATGCGTGGTAAGCCTTGCATTTCATTGTTTTTAAGCGGTGAAATCCCCACACCAACAATGTCAGCTCCCATACAGCCACTTGAGAATTTCCAACGTCCACGAACTACGACACCTTCATCGGTAATTTCGGCAGGTTGTGGTGGAAAAATACCTCCAGCAAACACCACATCTGGTCCGTTTTGGTACAATTCTTTAAGCGTTTCTTCTGGCAAACTTCCCAAATAAGCAGGGCTCATACCGAAACTTGCCACCCAACCCACTGAACCATCAGCTTTAGATAAAGTTTCGATTAACTCGCAAAACTGCCGTGGAGACCATTCTTCACCGCCAAAACGTTTAGGCACCAAGGCACGATAAACACCAATCTGTTTAAGTTTTTCGATAATGTCTTGGCTCACATAGGCCTGATTATCAAACTCACCTGCACAGGCACGCTCACGAATTTCTTGGCACAAAGCATCTAAATCAACTGCTTTGTCTTGAGAAGCAAACTCCATTTTAGACAACTTATTCATCATCTAACTCCTTGTAATTTATTGCATTGCATCAACACAAAATTTAGCTATTGCGCATAATTGCTCATCTTTTTGATGCTTCGATACGATCTGTAAGCCCACTGGTAAACCTTCACTGGTTTCAAGTGGCACTGAAATAACGGGATGACCTGATAAATTAAATGGTCGAACTAAACCGGTAAGATTCAAAAAAGCGACCGTGTTTTCAGCTTCAGAAACTTTTGGTGGAATTTGCGGAAGTGTCGGTAGAACCAATGCATCATATTTTTCTAATAAAGCATCGAGTTCTTGGGTGAGCTGTACTTTTACAGCTTCCGCTTGTTTTACTTGCTCTATAGTGGTGTGTGCCGCTTTTAATAAACGACCATTTACATCAGAACCAATTAAGCCGGTTTGAGTTAAATCACCAAAAGCTTGCCAATTTTCATAATTAATAATCTGCATGCCTGCGTCATAAGCTGCTTCAAAATGTTCAACTTTTTCTGAAGTGGTCTGTAAATTGGCTTTTTGAAGTGCTTGATGAATACAGTTCCAAACAACCTTATCTGCGCTTACATCTAAAACCGCAATTTTTGGTGTACGAGTAAATTCCGTAGATTTGAAAGTTGGATCAATAATTTGCATGGCCTTTTCAATCATCTCGACTGAATTTGCGAAAGGACCAACACAATCTAAAGAACTCGACGGCGGATATACGCCTTTTCTGCTGACACGGCCAAAAGTTGGTTTTAAACCATAAATTCCACAGCATGCAGCGGGCATACGGATAGAGCCGCCCGTGTCTGTACCTAAAGTAAAGTCAGCTTGTTTAGCAGCAACTGCCGCAGCCGAACCACTCGAAGAGCCGCCTGGGATAAGTTCAGGATATTTTGGGTTGATGGGTGTACCAAAAGCGTGGTTAATGCCTGTAATACCAAAAGCCAATTCGTGCAAATTTGTTTTGGCAATAATTTCACAGTCAGCTTTTAAAATGTTTTTAACCACCTCAGCATCATCTTGAGCAGGTTCAGCATTTAATAAAGCTCGACTACCAGCAATGGTTTTTAGACCTTGAATATCAATTGTGTCCTTGACCATCACCTTGAGCTTGCCACTTCCTTTGTGCACGCTTTGGCTAACAATATTCATTCACTTTTCCATGTATTTTTATCTATCAATCAAAATATCGGAAAATTTAATGGAATTGTCAAGTATTTTTTATAATTTGTTCTCAAGGAAATACCCAAAATTTTGTTTATAATAGGATTACCCTTTTTTCACTAAGTTATTGCTTAGCTATGCTTGATCATTTAGAACAATTTCTTCCTAATAAAGAACCGTCGAGTATTCAAAATTTCCCTTTTTTTTGGGTTTCTCAAGTTAATGGAAAATATTCACAACTCATTGAAAAATCAATAAAAAAACTAGGTATTGACAATACACGCCGTAAAATCATTTTAAGTACTAATGCTTTGGGTGAAGCCAGTATTACCGATATCGCTAATCTTTCTACCTTAAAGTTAACTACGGCAACAAAAGCTGTATATCGCTTAGTAGAAGATGGAATTGTCGAAGTCTACTCTTCTACCACCGATGAACGAATTTCGATGGTGAAATTAACTCCCAAAGGTGTCGAGCTGGTTGAACAGATTAATCAAATTAGTGTGGTTACCTTGGCAGGCATCTTAAATGCTTTTTCAGAAGATGAGCTTCACAATTTAAATCACCAGTTAAAGAAATTATTTGATCTCATGCCATCAAGTTAATTATTTAACTTGTTATCGGGTTCAATGCGCTCAAGAGCAGCATAAAACAGTTCTTCTTTTCTCGCTGCTCTTTATCAAAATAAGTTTTAATTTAAAAAAATAAATAAAAATCAGTTTCTTAATTCAATAAATTATTACTATCTGTTTACTTAACATACTTTTTAGGTATTCTAACATACTCAATAAGTAATGGAATTTTACATATAAAAAGAAAATAATAATTCCATGATTTTAAAAACCTATTAATTCCTAATCGGGTTTAGACACACTCTTCCGGTCTGTACGAGACCAAATTACTCATTTCTAGCCTATTTATTATTCTTATCTAAAGGGGGAAATATCGAAAACTTCAGAGGAATAATAAAAGTTAGATATCAATTTCTTTAAGCGTTTTATACATAAGGATTAAGTGTATGAACCAAAGTAATATCGCTGTTGAAAGGATACAAAAGAAAAGCAATGCTTATGCATGGTATGTCGTCACACTTTGTATGTTGGCATATATATTTTCATTTATTGATCGCCAAATTCTGGCGCTGATGATTGAACCCATCAAAGCAGATCTCCAACTTTCAGATACACAATTTAGCCTGTTACATGGCCTCGCCTTCTCACTGTTTTATGCGGTTATGGGTTTACCCTTAGCCTATATTGCCGATCGTTTTTCACGACCAAAACTAATTTCAATAGGGATTATTGTTTGGAGCTTAGCAACAGCAACTTGTGGTTTAAGTAAAAACTTTATTCAACTGTTTTTGAGCCGTATGGCGGTCGGTGTGGGTGAAGCTGCTTTATCTCCAGCTGCTTATTCAATGTTTAGCGACATGTTTAGTAAGGACAAACTAGGACGTGCTGTCGGGATCTATTCAATTGGCGCTTTTTTAGGTGGTGGTATCGCCTTTTTAGTTGGCGGTTATGTCATTAACTTGCTTAAAGGTGTAACGCTCATTGAAGTTCCACTATTAGGCGCACTTAAAGCATGGCAAATTGCCTTTTTTGTAGTAGGTTTACCCGGCATCATTATTGGTTTGCTTTTTATTTTGACCGTTAAAGACCCTGCACGTAAAGGCCAACAGCTCAACCAAAATGGACAAGTTGACCAAGTCAAATTCTCACAATGCCTTCAGTTTATAAAAAAGCATTCGAAAACATTTGCTTGTCATTATTTAGGTTTTACCTTTTATGCAATGGCACTCTACAGCCTTACCAGTTGGACACCAGCATTTTATATTCGAAAGTTTCAACTCGCGCCGACTGAAACAGGTTATATGCTCGGTACGATTCTGTTAGTCGCAAATACATTAGGCGTATTTTGTGCAGGTTGGTTAAATGATTGGTTTATTAAAAAAGGACGCCAAGATGCACCGATGTTCACTGGTGTGATTGGAATTGTTGGCCTAATTATTCCCATTGCATTTTTTACCCAAACAGATCAGCTTTGGCTTTCAGTTAGCTTATTGATTCCTGCAATGTTTTTCGCATCTTTCCCTCTAGTAATTTCGGCAACTGCTTTGCAAATGTTAGCCCCAAACCAATTTAGAGCACGCCTTTCTGCCCTTTTCCTTTTAGTTAGTAACTTAATTGGGCTCGGCATTGGTACAACATTGGTGGCCATTATCACAGATAAAGTTTTTGGTAGTCCGTTAATGGTGGGTTCTTCTTTATCTATTGTAGGTGGTCTGTCGTGTGTACTGGCTCTAATTCTGCTTTTTAAAGGCTGCAAATTCTTTAGTGAAAGCATGAAACTTGAAAAATTAAATTAATAGGTCTCACCAATTGCAAAAATGTACTCTCTAACTAAACGCTTAGAGAGTACCGAAATATTCAAAATTACGTAGTGCCGAGGACTGGCATACATCTGGGAAATGGATTATGGAATTATTTCACCGTTTTAAACCAAACACTTTAGCCGTTGCCACTTTATTACTGATGTGCAGCAACTCATGGGCAGCAGATACTACTCAACAAAGTGAAGATGAATGGAAATTCAATTTAAAAAATGCTTATATCAACCGTAATTTTGATAATGATGCCTTAAAAGATACTGGCAGTTGGTCTCAGGCAGCGTCTTTATTTTATAAATCGAAAATGCATGACACTCCGTTAGTCATAGCAGACAAGCCAATCACAATTGAGGCCGATGCATCGGTTCAATACGCCGTGCGCTTGAGTTCAGACAAACATGTCGCTGACACAGTTTTGCCTTTTAATAAAGAAACGCAATCTCAGGCTTCAGACTATTTAAAATACGGCGCGACTTTAAAGCTGGGCTATGACAAAACACTTTTAAGTGTGGGTGAACTTTGGTTAGATTTACCTGTAACAGCTGTCGATGTTAGTCGTCAGTTACTCACTTCATATTGGGGAACTAACTTAAAGTCACAACTTTCAGATCAGCTTTATGCTGAAATTGGCCGAGTGGAAAAAGTGTCGCCACGAAATGAAGAAGACTTTAAAAAGTTTTCGTTCACATCAAATGGAATTACCAAAGAATCTGATGGTTTGAACTACATTGACCTGCGATATCAATTCACGCCGTCTTTAAAGGGCGAATATTATTTTGGCAATTTAGAAGATCTGTATAACAAGCATTATGTGGGGCTTGAACATACTTGGAAACAACCTAATTTTGCGCTTACTTCTAAATTTAAATACTTCAATGCAAAAGATGACGGCAATACTTTTGATATTGATGCGCAAAACATTGGCTTACTTGAAACCGTTAAAGTAAAAAATCATACCTTCGGCTTGGGTTACCAACAAATTATCGGTGAATCAGCTTACCCATTACCGGATGGCTTTTTACCAGAAACTTATTTCATTAACTGGAACGCCACTGGCTTCTTTAAAAAAGATGAAAAGTCTTACCATGTGATGTATGGCTACGACTTTAAAGATTACGTTCCTGGCCTAAATGCGATGGTGAAATATGTTTACGGAAATGATTTCAAGGCAGCCAATGGTGAAAAAAACCATGAAACTGAGTCTAATGTGATTTTAAACTATGCATTTCAGCAGCCTTTCTTAAAAGGCGTTGCCCTGCAATATATTCGGATTGATTACAACGTAAAACACGGCAATGACTTTGGTGAAGACCGTTTTTTTGTCAATTACACCAAAAAATTCTAAATAAAATTCCCCCTAAATCTTAGGGGGAATTTTTTATCCTAATTTATTGACCAACTTTAATGGTAAAACCTTCATGGCAATACTCATTGGTAACCATGGCCACTGTGGTACATACGCTTTTACAGGTTGTTTCTCGATAGCTTTGACTAAAGCTTTACATCCTGTTTTTGCGTCGACTTCAAAAGGTAAATGTTTAGCACCTTCATTCATTTCAGTCCGGATATAGCCTGGGAAAATGGTTGAGACTTTAATTGGCGTATCCAATAATTCAGCACGAATACCTTCGGCCAAGTGAGCAACAGCGGCTTTACTGGCCGCATAGGTCGATAAATGTTTTGGTAATCCGCGTATCGCACTCATGGATGACATCACCACCAAATGACCTGCATTTTGCGCTCTAAAAATTTCAACTGCTGCTTCACACTGTGCTAAAGCAGAAATAAAGTTTGTTTCAGCTGTGGCTCTGTTAATTTCAAAATTACCTTTACCAATACGGCGGCCATTGCCGACTCCAGCATTTACAATAATTCGGTCTAAATAGCCAAACTCTTGTTTAAAGGCGCGAAATACTTCAAAAACTTGATCGTAATTGGTGACATCCAAGCTTTTTGCAATTACTTTAATACCATACTGATTTTCCAGTTCAATTTTTAAAGTTTCTAATCTGTCTAAACGGCGTGCACAAATCGCTAAGTTATAGCCTTTGGCTGCAAATTCATGCGCCATACCCGCGCCCAATCCAGAACTTGCACCTGTAATTAAAATTGTCTTTGCCATGCTTTTATCCTTATTTTAAATCCATGTCAGTAAATCTGGACACTCAGCTTTTATAAAATGATGTTCATTTAAACTTAAAACCTGAGCTTCATTTCCAACCAAACGCAAAGTCGTGAGGCTTGTATTCGCAATTGCCCAATTCAAAGCAAAAGTTCGATTGGGACTGAGTTCCAGCAGTTTTCCAATTGCTACAGAAATCACACCGCCAGAGGTAAAAACAACTGCATAGCGAGGCTTGGTTTTTGCTAACTCATCACAAAGTTGCTGTAATGCAGTTTCAACTCTTTCCTTAAAGTGCGGCCAAGACTCATCATATTCATGATGAAAGTCACCATCTGTCCATCGTCCAATGGCCCCTTCAAATATTTTGGCAAGATATGCGCGTGGATTCTGTTCTTGCGCTACGTCAGCTTTTAACAGTTCAGGCTGTTCAAAACGCGGTTCATAACGGGCAAAAACCTGTTGGTGGTTAAACTCATTCCATAAATTATTATGATGAATTATCGCATCTGGAAAGCATTCATTTAGTGCGAGCTTTGCAGTCTGCTCATGACGCTGCATAGTTCCAGCAACCACATAAGGTTGTTCTTTCAATATTTGCTTAAAATATTGGCCTAACAAAGTCGCCTGAGCCTCACCATTTTCAGACAGTTCATCATAGTTACTTTTACCAAACGAGGCCTGTCCATGTCTTACCAGATAAATTGTGGTCATCTTCTTAAAATACCCTGTATTTTCTGTAGAGATTGCTGAGCAAATTCAGATTCTTGCAATTTTTGCTGTGCGATAAGTTTTAAAGCTCTGATATGTAGCGCATGAATGACAATCCAGAAATCTTTAAAAGCAGGGTTTCGAGTTTGTTTATGGTAATAACGGTAATAGATTTGCTGGGCAATCACTGCTAAACGGAATACACCAAACACTTCATAAAAAGCCCAGTTTTGAGGCTTCACTCCTGTTTTTTGTAAATAATACTCAACGACTTCTTTACGAGAAAACATTCCCTTTAAATGAGTAGGCTGACGGCGCGTCGATCTAAAAATCATGTTATCCGTTGGCTCAACCCAATAGGCCAAAGCGCTACCCAAGTCCATTAATGGATCGCCCAAGGTCGCCATTTCCCAATCCAGCACCCCAATCACTTCTGTTGGATGCTCTGGATCTAAAATCACATTATCAAAACGCCAATCATTATGAATAATACAAGTCGTCGAGTCTTGAGGGATATTATCGTTTAGCCATTTTCGAACATATTTAAATGATGGTACGTTGATTGTACGGACTTTTTCATAGCGTTTATCCCAACCTTCAACTTGTCTGCGGCAATATCCGGTTCGTTTGCCAAGTTCAGCTAAAGGCGTGTTCTCATAAGGAACTTGATGTAGCTCAATGAGCTTATCAATAACATTTACACAAAGCTCATGAACATTTTCTTCATTAAAGCCAAGCTCAGGCGGTAATTTTGCACGAGGAATAATTCCTTCAATGCGTTCCATCACATAAAAATCACAGCCAATGACCGATTCATCCTGACAAAGTGCAACCATTTTAGGAAGCACCGGATAATAAGGCGCAAGATTTTTTTGCACCATATATTCACGGGCCATATCGTGGGCCGATTTCGCTTTTGTTCCTTTTGGAGGACGACGTAAAATTAAATCGGTATTTTCATACTTTAAACGATAAGTCCAATTCGACGCCCCACCTGTATATTGAGTAACGACCGCTGGGCCAACCAACTCAACACCTTGGTTTTTTAACCAGTTTTCAACTGCCCCAATATCAAGTTCTTCACCTTCACGTACTTCACCGCCTATATCAATTACCGACATCTTCATTTCCTTTAAACTTATACTTTCTTATGACGACCGAAAATAACCACGTTTGGCCAACTCTAATTTGGCAATCATGCCTTTATGTACTTCATCTGGACCATCAGCTAAACGTAAACTGCGTGCTTGGGCAAAGAAACCCGTTAATGGCGTATCTCTCGAAACGCCCGCACCGCCATGTAGCTGAATCGCCATATCGACTACTTTTTCTAATACACTTGGAGCCACTACTTTAATTGCAGATATTTCTGTTAAAGCAGCCATATTTCCTAAAGTATCCATTTTATAAGCAGCATACAAGGTTAAAAGTCTGGCTTGATCTATGGCTACCCTTGCATCAGCTACGCGTTCAAGGTTCCCACCAAGTTTTAAAATTTCTTTGCCAAACGCTGTTCTAGACATACCTCGATCAATCATAAGTTCTAGAGCTTTTTCAGCAGCTCCAATACAACGCATACAATGGTGAATACGCCCTGGCCCTAAACGACCTTGTGCAATCTCAAAACCTTGGCCCGCTCCACCAATAAAGTTTTCAAGAGGCACTCGAACATTATTAAAATGAACTTCACCATGTCCATGTGGCGCATCGTAGTCACCAAACACAGGTAACATCCGTTGAATTTCGACACCTGCTGTATCAATTGGTACTAAAACCATTGAGTGTTGATGATGGCGGTCTTTAGTTTCATCGGGAGTATGTGCCATAAAAATAATGACTTTGGCATTTGGGTCACCTAAGCCAGAGGACCACCACTTTTTGCCATTTAAAACAATTTCATTACCGTCGATGAGTGCAGTGGCTTGCATATTGGTTGCATCGCTTGACGCGACATCTGGTTCAGTCATACAAAAAACTGAACGGATTTTTCCGTCCAATAAAGGTTCTAACCATTGCTTTTTTTGCTGCTCACTGCCATAGCGCCATAACAATTCCATATTTCCTGTATCTGGTGCATTACAGTTAAAAACGGTAGGTGCCAATAAGCTGCGGCCAGTTAATTCAGCAATATGCGCATATTCTTGAACAGTTAACCCTGCACCCAGCTTTTCATCTGGTAAAAACATATTCCAAAGACCAGCTTGCTTAGCTTTAGATTTCAAAGTTTCTAAAAGCTCAGGCCATTGCCATTTTTTCCAGTTTCCATCTGGATTTAACTCGTGAACTTGTTCCCAAAATTTTGCTTCGACAGGTTCTATTTCTTCTAAAATAAATTTTCTTGTTCGCTCGGTAAAATCCTGAGCTTTCTTGGAGAGTTCAAACATTCTTTTTCCTTTACATCATTATCTGGTCTTTACATCAACATAACTTGAAACTTAATATGAATGAAATGATTTTATTAAATACCGTCACATGAATAATATTCATAACTTACATGGTTTAGACTTAAGTTTTTTTCACAGAATTGATATCAATTTATATCCGCTATTTATCGCAATTTATGAGCAAAAAAGTATTTCAAATGCGGCAAGTAGTCTCAATATTACGCAGTCGGCAGCAAGTCATGCTTTACAACGATTACGCCAGCAACTTGAAGATGATGTGTTTATACGAGTAGGCAATAAAATGTCTGCAACGCCTTTTGCCGAGCAGATTTACCCAACTGTGAAGCAAGCACTTTTAACGATTCAAAATATTAGCCAACAGAAACATGTCTTTGATCCAACCAGTTTAAAAAGCTTAAAAATCGCCGTTCATGACGAAATTGAGCCAATTATTCTTCCAAGGCTTGCTCAACATTTTCAAAATCTTAATTTAGATTTGCAGTTTGTCAGTATGAAGCTAGATCGAAAACATATTATGGCGGACTTGGCAACGCAGCAGCTCGATTTCGTCATTGACCTAGAACAATACTTATCTCCAAAAATTACCTTTGATCATTTGGTAACAGATGAGTTCGTCATTTGCAGCCAACTTAAAGAAGTCGATTTATCTCGTTATATTAATGGACGCCACATTGGTGTTTCATCACGCCGTACGGGTGCTTTGCTTGAAGATATTTATTTAAACCAACATCAAAAAATATCAAGAAATGTATTTATGCGCTGTCAAAACTACTCAACGGCGTTACAAGTTCTGGCGGCTCAAGCCAACGCAATATTGACCATGCCTCGTATGATTTTGCAGCATTTATCTTATAGTCCTGAAATTTGCTTACATTCTCTACCTTTTGAGATAACCAATATTAAAATGGGTATGTTTTGGCACGAAGATTTAAGGGATAATTTAAGACATCAATTTTTGCGGCATGAAATTATTAAACTTTTTCAGTAAAGCAAATTGATCTACTAATCTTCTATCGTACAAGGACCAGTAATGAGTAAAGATGAACGGATAATCCAGAATCAGGACAACAAAAAAACGATTCGTCATGAAGATTACATTGCTGGCATCGGTAAAGGCATGGCGATTTTAGATAGCTTTAGCAGTAATCAACATCGTTTAAACATTTCTATGGCGGCTGAAAAAACCGGACTTACCCGAGCGGCAGCAAGACGCCATTTATTAACTTTAGAATATTTAGGTTATCTTGAGTCAGATGGCCACTATTACTATTTAACTCCGAAAGTTCTTAAATTTTCAGGTGCTTATTTAGGTGCAGCTCAACTTCCAAAAGTGTCTCAGCCTTTATTAAATCTGTTAACTAACCAAACTTCTCTCATTTATTCAGTGATGGTGCTTGATGGTTATGAAGCCATTACCATTGCCCGTAGTGCCGCCCACCAACAAACCGACCGTGTAAATCCATATGGTTTACATTTAGGTAACCGCTTACCAGCTCATGCGACCTCGGCGGGTAAAATTTTACTGGCACATTTAAGCCAAGAAGAACAATTGGACTGGCTTCAAAAATATCCTCTTCAGCGTCTAACCAAATATACGCATGTAGAAAATGATAAATTTTTAGAGTTACTAAAAGAAATTCGAGAGCAAGATTGGTGTTATTCACGTGAAGAACACGAATTAGGTGTTCATGCGCTCGCCGTTCCCATTTATGGACAAGACTTTAAAGTGGTTGCAGCTTTAAATATTGTTTCTCCAACTATGAAAACAACTGAAGAATATTTAATCCAACACATTTTGCCTTTATTGCAAGAGACTTCGCGCGATTTAAGACAAGTTCTTTAAATCATACTTAGGCTATTTGGGGGGATAAATAATCATGAATAAATGCTTAGGCTATTTTTAGAAGTAGTTGAAAGGTATTTTCAAATAACGGATGCCATTTGATTCTGGTTCCGGAAAGTTTCCACCGTTCATATTAATTTGAATGGAAGGCAGAATTAATTTTGGCATTGCCAAAGTAGCATCTCGCTCTTGACGCATTTTTATGAATGAGTCTTTGGAAACTCTTTGGTTTAAATGAATATTGCTTTGCTTTTGAGTTCTAATATCTGTTTGACTGACATATTCATCACGGCCTTCGGGTTTATAGTCATGGCATAAGTACATGCGCATGTCGTCAGGAAGGGTATAAAGCTTTTGTACCGAATCATAAAGTGCAGCGGCACTTCCTTTAGGAAAATCGCATCTGGCCGAACCATAATCAGGCATAAATAAAGTATCACCGACAAAAACAGCATCACCAATCACATAGCTTAAGCAAGCAGGTGTATGCCCTGGTGTAGGAATGTTATAGGCATCTAACTTTCCTATTTTGAAATGTTCATGATCTTCAAATAAATAATCAAAAGGTTGATTTTCATTAAATTTCTTAAAATCAAAATTATAGATAGCAGAAAATGTTTCTTGTACGATTGAAATCTTCTGGCTAATTGCAATTGTACCGCCCAATTTAGATTTTAAATATTGGGCAGCAGTCATATGGTCGGCGTGGACGTGAGTTTCTAAAATCCATTGCACTTTAAAGTTCTGAGCCAAGACATAATCGATAATCAGATCCGCATTAGTTGTTTTCGTAGTTGCTGAAGCTGCATCGTAGTCAAGCACACTATCAATAATCGCGCATTGACGAGTCGCTAAATCTGCAACAACATAGCTAAAAGTATTGGTGTTTTCATCAAAAAAATCTTTTACTAGAGGTTGTTGCATAAGTTTAATTTCCTTTATTTAAAATTCGGTAAATAAACATTCCTACTAACATAGCCACAATAAAATAAAGCGCTTCAAAATGTCCTAATCCGATAAGTGTTAAAGCTGGCGCTGGACATATTCCAGCTATTCCCCAGCCTATCCCGAAAATAAAAGCACCAGCAATTAGCCTTTGGTCAATCTGTGTATTCATTGGTAATTGAATTTGTTCATTAAAGATTGTTTTAGGACTTTTTATAGCCTTTTGAAATGGAATAAATGCCACGGCAATCGCACCTAACATCACAAACATTAAGCTAATATCCCACTGCCCAAAAATATCTAAAAAACCTAATACCTTTTCAGGATTAGACATGCCCGAAATCATTAAACCTAATGAAAACAGACTACCAAATATAAAAGCAAAAATGTTTTTCATGACATTATCCCAAAACATGACGAACAATATAAACGGTTAACATGCCAGCGAACATAAAAACTGCTGTTGCTATCATGGAGCGTTTTGACAATCTGCTCATCCCACAAATACCATGACCACTTGTACAACCTGATCCAAGCCTAGTACCAAAACCAACCAATAAACCTGCTAAAATAAGAGCAAACATATTCGCTTTAATTTCAATTTCGGGTTGAAAAAAATAGCCATAAATAAAGGGTGTAATAATTAATCCAGCAATAAACCAGAATGCGGAGCCTTTAAAGATATCTTTAGACGGATTAATGATTTGAGCAAGCAAACCACTAATTCCAGCGATGCGACCGTTTATATATAAATAACCGACTGTTGCAATGCCCAGTAGCAAACCACCTAAGAAGGCATAAACAATATTTGACATGTACTTACCCAAACAATATATGTTTTTATAATATGTATTATACGCTTATTTATTTAGAAATACTTAAAATAAAACTCTTAAGTCTATAAATATTCTTAACAAGAAAAAGCCCCAAATTATGGGGCTTTTATCGTTAGATTAAATCTTTGATGCCTAATTGTTCAGGTAACTTTTCCATAACTTTATTTAGTCTGTTGTTTGCTGGAGAAATACAACCTGTGTAATGGCTTAATTTTGTTTCCATGCCATTAGGTTTAATCCAAGTAATGTAATAGCTAGACATGTCAGTTGCAGTTTGCTGGCAACCCGCAGTTTTTGATTGAGTTCCTGTTTGAGGACGATAAGTTTTTAATTCACTGGCAAGTTTTTGATAATCTTTTACGCTACCTTGGATTTCTTTAACACCAAGTGTTTTTGTATATTGTTTACCTTCAAATCGAATTAAACCAGTAGGTGTTACTTCTACAGAGTATATTGGACATGCACCAAAACATGGACTAGAAGCATAACGAATTGTTTCTTGTGTATTAGGTGCTTGCTGAACAGAAGCACAACCCATTAAAGCTAAACCAGATAAAGTTGCAAGAACTAAAAATCTCATTACATCACCTATTATTATCAAGTGGCTTTAATCTAACAAATCATATCTAAGTTGTCATTAAAGACTCATTTTTCGTCTCTTTATTTAGCAATGCTTAGGCTATTTTCAGATTTTTATAAAATTAGGATAGAATGCACATAAAAAAAGGCCCATCTTTCGATGAGCCTTAAGCCAATTAAAGCTTAAATTCCTGAAATACAAATTATTACTGGGTAGTAATAACCTGCGCCGACCATTCTAGCGTAATGCAATAAATTATATAAATATAATATAAATATATATTTACGCTCGTTTTTCCAACAAAAAAAACTGGTTTTTGATGATTAAAAACTGAATAATGTTTATTTTTAATTAAAATTCACGATCTTAAGTTAAACAAAACTTAATAAATTTTTAAAGTTTATTTATAGTTAAAACATTATAAAAAATTGCTTAATAGTTAGGCTATGACTAGTTTTCATGTCGAATCGTTTATAAGAATTTTCTAAGTTTAGTAATAACTTCAAGCACTTTTTTACTATTTGGTAAAGCTATCTAACTAAAAATATAGAATTTCCACAAATACCTTAATATAAAAAAGATATAAAAAAATAAGGGCAAAAGAAAATTTATCCTTTTGCCCTCTTTAATCACTTCTCTAAGCTATATGCGATTACATAATCACCGTGGTCAGGAGACTGACGTGCTCCTCCCGCAGAAACAACCACATACTGTTTACCTGTTTTAGGCGAAACATAGCTGATAGGTGTTCCTTGGCTACCAACAGGCATACGTGACTTCCAAAGTTCTTTACCTGTAGAAGAATCAAAAGCACGTAAATAGTAATCTTGAGTTGCAGCAAAGAATACTAAACCACCCTGAGTTGCCATTGGGCCACCAATAGTCGGCATTCCAATTGGTGCTTTCAAACCCATCTTAATACCCATAGGTCCCGTGTCTTCAACTGTACCCAATGGTACTTGCCATGCAACTTGACGAGTTTTCATGTCAATTGCAGTCATGGTACCAAATGGTGGTTTTTGACAAGGAATACTTAAAGCAGACATAAAGCGGTTTTTATTCACTTTATAAGGTGTACCTTTCATTGGTACCGCGCCCATACCTGTATTTACTTTTTCACCGCCACTCGCCTGAATCTTGATGTCTTCAGGTGTTTGTTTAATCAATTGAACCCACAAACCAAGACGCATATCGTTTACGAACATGTAACGATGTGTTGGATCGAAAGCAATACTACCCCAGTTCATACCACCTAAAGAACCTGGGAAACTTAATGAAATATCAGTACCCGGTGCAGTGAATAGACCTTCGTAACGCATTGACTTAAAGTTAATACGACACATAAGTTGGTCAAACGGCGTTGCGCCCCACATATCTGACTCAGTTAAAGTCTGATTACCAATTTGAGGCATTTCAACAGAACGAGGTTGAGTCAAACTATATTGTTCACCCGGAATATTTGCAGCTTTAACAGGCTGCTCAATCACTTTAGTCAGTGGTTTGCCTGTAACTCGGTCAAGAACAAAGAATTGTCCAGATTTGGTTCCAATCACAACAGCTGGTTTCGTCGTACCATCTTTTAATGGGAAGTCGACTAGACTCGGTTGCATTGGTAAGTCAAAGTCCCATAAGTCGTTGTGAACAGTTTGATATACCCACTTCTCTTTACCTGTTGTCGCATCAAGTGCTAAAACTGAAGTGTTGTATTTATGGTCTAATGGATTACGGTTACCACCCCAAATATCAACAGATGAACTACCCATAGGTAAGAAAACTGTATTCATTTGTGGGTCATAAGACATAGCAGCCCAAGAGTTTGCCGAGCTACGTTTATACGTTTCACCCGGTTTTAGAACATGATTAGGATCAGGATTACGAGGGTCAAATGCCCAGCGGAGTTTACCTGTAATCACATCATAACCACGGATAACACCACCCGGCATATCCGCTGCTACGTTATCAGCAATACGGCTACCCACCACAATGGTGGTACCTGCAATCGTTGGTGCAGAAGTGACTTCAAAACGTGGAGCTTTTGTTCCATCGCCTAAGCCTTCGAGTAGATTAACTGTTCCATTCACACCAAAGTCTGCACAGCGCTCACCAGTGTCCGCATTCACTGCAATTAAACGAGCATCTGGAGTATTGGTATATATACGGCGTGGACATGCTGTATTGGTTGCAACCGTAGTTACTGCATTCGCACCAGCCAAAGTTGGTTGAACAAGTGGTTTAGTCGAATCAAAGTATGCAACACCACGGCAACGTTCCCATGCATCGGCTTTAGAGTTTACTTCAGCTTTCCAGAGTTGCTTGCCCGAATCAGCATCGATTGCAAAAATGTTGTTATGTGGTGTACATAAAAAGACTTTATTACCAATCTGTAGTGGTGTCATTTGGTCTTCAGCACCATTACCACTACCCGTTGTAAAATCACCCGTTCTAAAGCGCCATGCTTCTTTTAGTTTATGAACGTTATCTCGGTTAATTTGATCGAGAGCAACAAAACGGCTACCACCCGTATCATTTCCATAATTTTCCCAATTCACCTGCTTTTTAGCTGGGTCAACTGGTACTAAAGGGAGCTTTTCACCTGAACTTGCTACTGTTGGGTGCGGCTGAAACATTTGATAGAGCGCAATCAACATACCAACAACAACTAGACCAGCAACACCATACACTGGAGCTGCCGATCCATTTTGGAATTGATAACGTCGAATTGAAGGTAAGGTAAACAGTAACGCAGCAAAAAGACCAGCAGGAAACATTAAGCGTGAGAATAACGGCCAAAATTCCCAGCCGGCATCAACAAATGACCAGATTACCGTACCAACAAAAACAGCAGCAAAAATCCAAACACCCAGTGCTTTTTTACGGAAAATGCTAATTGCTGAAACTGTTATAAATAATCCTGAGATAAGGAAATACCAAGAACCACCAAGAGATACTAGCTTCCCACCACCTACAATGTAAAAAACACCGGTAGCTAATAAAACTAGGCCTAATATAAAACACCATATTTTGAATAAGATATGAAACTTAGAATCTGACTCAGACATAGATCCTACTCCACACATACTGAACACAAATAGTTCAAGCATTTGGGCCAGTTAAACCATGTCTAACCAGCCATCATCATTGTTAAAAATTGACTTTCACACTCAGGCCCGCCACCCAAGCATCGTCAACCTCTTTTACACCAGCAGGTTGATGGATATATTGAATATTTGGACGCAACATGACAGCTGGAGACCATTGATAGGTATAGTTCAGCTCAATATTTAATTCGTCGTCTTGAATTGGAATATAGTTCGATGCGATCGGATCATAGCTATAATATCCACGGCTTTCGTTTGTTGCGATTTGCTTATCTTTAGCACGATCATTGACTACATAGTTGGCGATACCAAATCCAATCGAATCATTTGGACGGCTGTCAAATGGCCCTTTATACCAAAGTGCAAGTTGTTGAGTACTTTGAACAAAAGTCGTTGCTTTATCATTTACAACGCCATTAAAAGTTACGTATAAACCGCGTTTCGGATCTTGGCCGGCATGGCTAAGTTGTTGTTGAGCATTGATCCAGAAACTTTGTTTCCCGTCATGAACCTTACCCGCAGTTTTAACATCATTCGCCTCCGCGGTTGAGTACAGTGCACCAACTTTATATTCACCCGGTAAACCATTAAATAGAGCAAGTTTTGGTTTCCATGCAAGCTCAACTGGTATGGTTGCACCTTTCACATTATTCATATCCAGATTAAAACCATCACTATTTGATGCTGTTTTAATATTGTCTGGATTGACCTCATACGCACCAATTCCAAAAGTCCACTCGGGTGCAAACTGATATTTAACGTTTGCACCCCAAATACCAACTGGTGAGTTATACCAAATTGAACCAATTGATTTTCCTAACTGTCCACCACAAAGCAATAAGTTCTGAAACTCACATTGAGAACTATTAAAATCCTCTGACATACCCATACGGCCAACTTTGACTTGTACCGTATTATCCGCAAAACCTTTTTTGATCCATGCTTGAGATAAGCGCCAGATTTTTCCACGACCATAAATTTCTTGCGCGTTGCCTAGTTGGCTAGAGCGTGGGTCTTTAATACGCTCTAAAGTAAGCGCATTACCATCACGTTTAGTCACAACAAGACTCGCTGTTGTATCTTTCCATCCAGCGATTTTTTCTAAATCAAAGTTTGCACCTAAAGAAAGCTGTGCAGCGTTTTCAAAAGTATTATTGTCGTTGTAGCCACCATCTAAGTTTGTAGCAGCTTGGCTCATGATAGAAGCTGTAAATTTATAGCCTTGTTGCTCTAGCTGTTGGCGCTCGCCATTCCAATCACCAAGTAACCATTGACGGTCTTGCGACCACGGTTCATTTGCAAGAGCAAATTGACTGCCCATCACAGCAATAGTTAACACACTCAGTTTCATTAAATTTGGCATTTTAAATCCTTTTATCTTTTCTAAATGCGCCCCTGTTTGAGGCGCTTTATTTGTTGTTATTTAATTTGCGTAAAGCCAAGCTCAGAAGTGGCGCCAAAGTGATCTGTTACATTCGCTGTAATTGATGCAACTTTGACACTTGGTTTCCAATTGGCTTTTGCGTTGCCATGTGTATCTGTAGCAACTGTTATTGTTCCTAAATATTGCTCAGCTTCTTTTGAAGTCGCTTTTTGGTTGCCAAAAAACTCAACTTGATAGCGCTGGTTTGGTAAACCATTAACTTCGATATTAACTGAACCATTATTTGCTGTTAACTTAGGTGCTTTAATACCCTGATTAGGTTGAGGGTTACAGCCTTGTTCATTTGGTTGAGTACAAGTTTTTTGTAGTTTAGATGGCTCAATCACTACACCGCCACCACGTGAACCAACAAAACCTTCATGTTCAAGTGCAGGTACACCAAATACTATTGCACCTAAACGCTGATTTGGCACACATGATCCACCCGCTTCACAGCGTTTAATATCTTTAGAATTGTCCCAAATTAAGTTTTTAGTCAATGTAATTCTTGCATTTGCATCTTTTTCTGAGCGAATGGCAACACCAATACGGTTACCATGAACTTTATTGCTATCAAGAATGTTGCCATCACCAGTCATATTTAGACCAATCGAGTTATTGGTCATTTCGTTGTAGGCAATATAGTTACGCTTGCCCCAATTAATCTGTAAGCCATCCGAATAATTTTCAAACTTATTACCAACTACAGCATTGTCGTTCCCCCACAAGATTTCAATACCTTGTGAAGGCTCAGGGTTTACTTTAGTAGAAATAAAATGGTTATTTGCAATCAGGTTAAAAGCAGCGCCACGTGTTAGCTCTAAACCATCACCATTGTCTTGGAAAATGTTATCTAAAACTTTGTTGTTATTTGTAGTGGTTGCTGTCGGATTACCTTTACCATCATCGCCCGTAATCATGACACCAGCACCACCATAGTTATTACTAATACGGTTATGCTGAATAAGGTTATTGCTTGAACGGTTAACCAATACCCCAATACAGAAGCGATGGATATCTAATCCTTTTAAAGTCACGTTATTGACATCACGTAGTACAAAACCCGGTAAAGTCATAGTACGGACATTAGTACCATACTGCTCAGGGTTTGCACCTGGGCAAGCTTTTGCTCCTTCGCCTTTAATGTAATTTGATCCATTAATTGCGATGTATTCACCAGTTTTATCCCACTCTGTACCAATAATTTTGACAGGCGCTTTAATTTCAGGAAGTGCACTATTTAATTTAATCGCATAAGGTGCTTTGCCTACTGCCTGAATCAAAATATCACTTGCTTCACTTGGGTTAGCATTAGCTTGCTCAATTGCCCAGCGTAAAGAACCTTTGTTGCTATCATCTTGATACCGATCAACAACATAAGTTTGTGCTGCGGTTATTCCTGAAACCATTAAACCTAATGCAAGAGTAGTTAAACGTAATGTATTCATTTCATCATATCCTTATGATTTATGGGTTTGTTGGTTGAACGGTTTTTAAAATCTGTTTGAGCTTAGTCACATCGATTTGACCCGGCGCAGAAGCCTGACCAATCATGCCAAAGCTATAACTTCCGCCCATATTGGCAGTCGCAACACGAGAAATCGTACCTAATTGCCCCATCGACATTGTCAATAATGGCTTAGTGGTTTGCTGACTTACTTTTAAAGTGGCATTCATTAAAGTGAAGACGTCTTGTTTAGATTTCGGCATTACCGCAATTTTGAGAATATCTGCACCCATCTGATCTTGTTTTAACAAGCGTTTTTCAATTTCATCTTGGCTTGGTGTTTTTTGGAAGTCATGATTAGACATAACAACCAGCACTTTCTTTTGATGTGCTTTTTGAACAATTTCTGAAACTACTTTTTGATCACGGAACATTTCAACATCTAACCAGTCCATGAACGGATTTTTTAAATAAGCTTGATAAGTCTTCGCATAATCAGCATCGCTAATTTCGAGCTGACCACCTTCATTTTTAGTACGAATGGTGGCGATCATTGGCTTATGACCTAAAATCTTTTTCAATTCATGTCCTAATGCAATCACTTGTTTTGTATCACTTGCAAAACTGAGTAAATCGATACGAAACTCAGCTAAATCAGCATCCGCTGTATTTGCAATGACTTGAGCTTGAGCTAAAGCTTGCTCTTTAGTTTTTGCAGTGATCGGAACAATCGTTTTAACTGTTGTCATAGCAGGTTGTGTCTGGGCAGCCAAAGCAACAGGTTCAGCATTCACCTGTGCTACAAAAAATGGGAGTGTAAGCAAACTTAAGCTTAATAATGTTTTCATTTTCATATCATTCATCCTTAAAAAGGCTACACATATCCATGAATAATCAAGTGTAGCCTTAGGTGTTCCTTAAATATCAAAAAATACAGTTTCGTTATCGCCTTGAATACGAATATCAAAACGGTAAACAACTTCACCATTCTCTTCAAAACGTTTAGCAACAAGAGTTTGGCGACGCGGTGCCCACTCAATGCTATTTAAGATCGGATCATTAGCATTTGCCTCAGCTTCATCGTCAAAATAAACACGTGTATGAAGACCTAAGTTAATACCGCGAGCGAAAATGACTAATGCAATATGTGGTGCCTGAGTTGAACCTTTACGGCCAACTGTCGCGCCTGGTTTAATCGTATTGAAGCTCCAAATGCCTGTTTCAAAGTCTGCACCTGTACGGCCCCAACCTTGAAATGCTGGATCAGCTTTTTGCTCACGTGTATCTGCCTGACTTGGGTAAATACCATTTGCATCAGCCTGCCAAATCTCAATGAGTACATCTCGTAACGGTAGACCTAAACCGTCAAATACTTGACCTTCAAGACGAATACGCTCGCCTTTGGTTTGGTCTTGTACTAGCTGGTTATTAAAGTTGTTTTCGAACACTTCAATATTTGCTTGTTGTGGCAATAACCCAATATGAACGTAAGGACCACCTGTTTGAGATGGAGTTTCTTTTAATTCCTGAAAATTCCAGTTATTCATGCTCGTGCTCCCGATTAAGTCAATTCGTTTTCGAAGTAAGTCGCTCGACGGCCACGTAAAGTGATGTCAAAACGGTAACAACGGCTATCAGCTTCGATAAAGTTGTTTTTATCTTCTAGTGCAATCAAGGCACGACGTTGATCTTCAGAAGGAATCGTTTTTAAGATCGGGCAAGTATCAATGAGCGTATCGCCTTCAAAATAAAACTGCGAAATTAGGCGCTGAGCCCAACCATCAGCAATTAAAGAGAAATGGATATGCGCAGGACGCCATTCATTAATGCGGTTACGCCATGGGTATGGACCTGGTTTAATGGTACGGAAAATATAAAAACCGTTTTCATCAGTTAAGGTACGACCACAACCACCAAAGTTAGGATCCATTGCACCAATAAACTTGTCGTTCGGATGGCGATAACGACCAGAAGCATTGGCTTGCCATACTTCTAGAAGTGCATTTTTTACAGGACGACCAAATTGATCACGAACATAACCATGCACAATGACACGCTCACCAATTGGTAAACCATCTTTGGCATAGTTCAAAATCAAGTCGTTATCTTTTGGACCGAACAAGTTTGAAGAAAAATGCGGCGCAGTAACTTCTGTTAGAGTCTCGTTAATAGAGATCAATGCATTTTTTGGCGAACGCAATACACTTGTTTTATAACCTGGCGTATACGCTGGTGGATGATCATCTGTATTACGTTGGGCGTAAGCACCCCAGCTATGTTGTGACATCTTTATCTCCTTAATCCTGTTCTTTCGCTGCAACTGAGTTGACTTCTATTCCCAACTCTTTAAAGACTTCTTCAGCCATATGCATTGCAGCGTTTGCAGCAGGTAAACCTGCATAGAGTGAACTGTGTAAGATCAACTCTTTTAAATCTTCTTTAGTTACACCATTGTTGAAACAAGCGCGTAAATGCATGCGTAGTTCATCTTCACGGCCAAGCGACAATAAAATTGCGATAGTGACTAAACTACGTGTATGACGCGGTAGGCCCGGACGAGACCACACCTCACCCCATGCGTAACGGCTAATAAAATTTTGAAAATCTTGGTTAAAGTCATTTAAGTTTTGCAAAGATCGACCAACATGCTTTTCACCCAAAACTTCCGTCCGCACCTCGATGCCTTGTTTATAGCGTTGTTCATCATTCATCGTGATAGACCTCTATTAAGTTGCATCGGTATGCGCAACAAGTGATTTAACAAATACAGCAACAGCCGCAGCAGACGCCGGAATTAGTAATAAGCTAAGAATGGCAGTAAATGACCAATCATTACCAAGTAATACAGCCCCAATCCAAGCACCAAATACCGCACCGAAACGACCAATACCTGTCATCCAAGACACGCCCGTAGCACGGCATTGTGTTGGATAGAAACGAGCACTCAAAGCTGGCATTGAAGATTGTGCACCGTTAATTGCGATACCAGCACAAAGCACCAATACAGCAAGCAATGTTGAGTTTCCTAAGCTTTGCCCAACAGCAATCGCAAATAGACCCGCAGCAAAGTAGAAAATGGCAATGACTCGGTTCGGGTTGAATTTGTCCATCGCCCAACCGATGAACAATGCACTTACCACACCACCGAACTGGAATAATCCACCGATAAAAGCAGCACGTTCCATTGAAGCACCCGTTTCACGCATCAATGTTGGTAACCAGCTTGTAAGCAGGTAAACAACTACTAATCCCATGAAATAGGTCAACCAAAGTAAAAGTGTTCCTTTCGCATAAGGTTTAGAAAACATAATCCCAAAGACATTTTTCTTTTGAGCTGTTTCAGTTTTCTCTTCAGGTACATGAAATGCAGTGGCATCTTGAACCTGAGTTGGTGCTATATGATTTAAAATTTTGCGTACTTTTTCTGGGTTTTTACCTTTAACAATTAAGAAGCGGTAAGATTCAGGTAAAACTAAAACCACTAGAACCATTAAAATTAAAGGTGACCAACCACCAAGTAAGAATAGACTGTGCCAACCATAGGTCGGGATGAGCCAACTGCTAATAAAACCACCTGTTGCCATACCTAAGTTGTAACCACAGAACATACATGTCACGAGCAGTGAACGAATGCGAGTTGGACAGTATTCAGAAAACAATGTAGTGGCATTTGGCATCGCTGCGCCCAAACCAATACCTGTCAAAAAGCGTAAAACAACAAGGCTATCTAAGTTGGTTGCATAAGCAGAAGCTAAGGTAAAACCACCAAATACAAGCATTGAAATAGCTAGAACAATTTTTCGGCCAAAGCGGTCAGCTGTTGGGCCAGAAACCAAAGCTCCAATAATCATTCCACCAAGTGCAGCACTCATTACTGGACCTAACTGAGAGCGATCAACACCCCAGTCCTGAGCCAAAGCTGGAGCAATAAAACCCATTGCAGCAGTATCGATACCATCAGTAAAAATAATCAAGAAACAGATGATTGCGATCATCCATTGATATTTACTGAGTGGAGCATCATTAATTAATGCTTGAGCATCGATACTTTTGTTTGGTGTAGCGTAATCCTGAGACGCCATATTTGCCTCCTTAAGGCCAATTCCTTTTAAACTACTAAGCTATTAGATTTGTTGAATAAACCTAGTCAATTCCTGAGTAAATCTTTGCGGTTGCTCAATATTAGAAAGATGAGATGCTTCCAATTCAGCAAGCTGACTATTCTTAATAGCCTTCTGCATAAACTCAGCATCGACTACTGTAGTTACCGGATCTTCTGTTCCTGCAATCAGCAACACTGGAATTTGAATTTCTCCAATTTCATCTCTTAAATCAGCATATGCTAAAGCACGACACGCATTGGCATAACCTTGTGCTGGTGTGTTTGCCAGACTTTGAATCGTCGTTTGTGCAACTACATTATGTTGATAGTCGAATTTTTCGCTAAACCAACGTGTATGTGTGGTTTTTACCAATTCAGCGAGCCCATTTTGTTCTACTGATTCGGCACGACTTAACCACGCTTCAGCCTGTCCAATTTTGGCTGCCGAGTTCGCAACGGTAATACTTAGAAAGCGCTCTGGGTAATGGATAGCTAACCAAAGCCCTGTAATTCCGCCCATTGAAATGCCACAAAAATGAGCTTTTTCAATATCTAAGGCATCTAAAATATCAACCACATCTTCAGCTAAGTTTTGCAATGTGGTGTCAATAATTACATCACTTTCGCCATGACCACGTGTGTCGTATGTAATGACATTAAAATGACTTTTAAGCTCATCTACTTGCCGCTGCCACATTCCATGATCTGTTCCTAACGAGTTAGATAACACAAGTGCTGGAGCATCTTTTAATCCATCGGTATATACAGCGAGCTGTTTACCTTGTCGATTGGTTATAAGCTGTTTCACTTTATGTCTCCTCCCTGTGCTTCTTGCAGAACAGCATCAATTTGAGCTTGAATGTTGCCCAAATAGTTTTCTGCTTTAAATATTTCCAAAATTTCTGTTTGACTAAAATGTTCTTTTACTTCATCTAACTGACTAACAACCTCAGATAAATGCTGCTTTTGAGCCACGGCTATTTTACAAGCTGCTTCAACAACATGATGTGCATTTAAACGTCCAATTTTTGGAGCAAGCGCCATCATCACAGCTTCTGCCATAATCAGCCCCTTGGTACACTCAAGGTTCTGCTGCATATGCTCAGTATTAACTTCGAAACCTTGTAAAACTTCACCAGTACGACTTAATGCGCCAGCGCAAAGCTGAAAAATTTCAGGAACAGCTAACCATTCTGCATGCCATGCACCTAAGCTACGCTCATGTTCCTGTACCATGCTTTGATAGATGCTCGACATAAGTGCTGGTACACGATTTGCTGCTGCAAGTACTGAAGCTGCTGCGACTGGATTACGCTTATGAGGCATGGTCGATGAACCACCACGACCTTTCGCGGTTGGCTCAAATAACTCTGCAATTTCAGTTTGCATCATGAGCGACCAATCACGTGCCATCTTGCCCGTATTCCCAACAATCATGCCAAGCACACTTGCGATTTCTACAATACGGTCGCGCTCACCATGCCATGTACTTGTCGGTACAGTCAGATTTAGTTTTTTGGCAAATGCACTGACCACAGATGAACCTTGATCTTGCAAAGAAGCTAAAGAACCCACAGCCCCACCTAACTGAGCAGTAAATACACGTGATTTCATTGCATTTATACGATCTAAATCACGCTTAAATGCAGAAGCCCAGCGAGCGAGTTTATGTCCTAAAGTGATTGGCAAAGCTTGCTGTAACCATGTACGCCCAATCATGACTTGATAACGATATTGCTTGGCTTGTTGTAATGCAGTCGCATAGCAGTGTTGAAGTTGAGCTTCTACAATATTCAACGCATCACGGCATTGCAAAATACAAGCTGTATCTAAAATATCCTGACTTGTTGCGCCCCAATGCACATAACGTGAAGCATCTTCATCAACATCTTTAACAATTGCCGTTAGTTGTTTTACGAACGGAATTGCAATGTTTCCAGCTAAGCCAGTTGCCACGGCTAAGGCTGAAAAGTCAAACTTTTCTATTGCTTGCTCAGCTACTTGGGTAATGGTGTTAGCCGCATTTTGAGGAATCACGCCAACTTGTGCCTGTGCTTGAGCTAACGCGACTTCAACCTCAATCATATATTTGATTAAAGATGAGTCACTAAAGATGTCGGTGACATCTTTTTGATAAAACAAACTGGCATATAACTGGCTCATGATTAGACTCTCTCAATAATCAAAGCAATACCTTGACCTACACCAATACACATTGAACATAAGGCATAACGACCACCTGTTTGTTCAAGCTGGTTTAATGCTGTAGTGACTAAGCGTGCACCTGATGCACCAAGTGGATGACCCAAAGCAATTGCACCACCGTTTGGATTTACTTTGTTGCTATCGTCTGGCAAACCTAAATCACGGGTCACTGCCAAAGCCTGTGCAGCAAAAGCTTCATTCAACTCAATCACATCCATCTGATCTAAAGTCAGGTTGGCTTGTTTAAGTAGTTTTTTAATGGCTGGCGCTGGAGCAAAGCCCATAATGCGTGGTTCTACACCCACCGCTGTTGAAGCAATGATCTTGGCACGTGGTTTGAGGTTATAAGCTTGAACTGCTTCATCAGAAGCAATTAGCAATGCGGCTGCACCATCGTTAATCCCTGAAGCATTCCCCGCAGTGACTGTGCCATCTGCTTTAACTACAGGTTTAAGTTTGCTTAAACCTTCAAGCGTAGTCGATGCACGTGGATGTTCATCAGTATCAATCACAACAGCATCACCCTTACGCTGAGGGATTTCAACTGCCACGATTTCTTTAGAAAAAAAGCCTTTGGCTTGCGCGCTTGCGGTGCGTTGTTGGCTCACCAAGGCAAACTGGTCCTGATCTGCACGATTTACGTTGAACTGTTCAGCCACGTTTTCGGCAGTCTGGGGCATGGTGTCTACACCATACAATTCTTTAAGTTTAGGGTTAATGAAGCGCCAACCCATGGTGGTGTCTTCAATCTTCTGGCTACGGCCAAAAGCACTGTCAGACTTACCCATCACATAAGGTGCACGGCTCATGCTTTCCACACCACCTGCAATCACCAAGTTCGCTTCACCTGCTTTAATGGCACGAGCAGCAATAGCAATCGCATCGAGTGAAGAACCGCACAAACGGTTAATGGTGGTTGCTGGAACCTGATACGGTAAGCCAGCAAGTAATGCTGACATACGACCAACATTACGGTTATCTTCACCAGCTTGGTTAGCACAGCCATAGATCACATCATCGACCTGTTCCCAATCTACATTAGGGTTACGCTGAATTAAGGCTTTGATCGGCACAGCGCCAAGGTCATCGGCACGGACCGGTGCAAGACCACCGGCATAACGGCCGAATGGAGTACGGATGGCATCGATGATATAAGCGTTTTTTAATGTCATTTCCCTACTTCCTTACCCTTGGGTCGCATCAATCAAAGTGGCACCAGTTAAAGCCTGTAACTCATCAAAGCTAAGACCTTCAACTTTCTCAATCACTTTTAAACCGTCTTTGGTCACATCAATCACACAAAGATCGGTGTAAATACGGTCTACGCAGTGTTTACCCGTAATTGGATAAGTCAGCTCAGCCACAATCTTTGGTTCACCTTGCTTGGTCACATGGTCTGTAGTGATAAATACTTTCTTAGCACCTACAGCCAAATCCATCGCACCACCTACGGCAGGAATCGCATCTGGTGCCCCCGTGTGCCAGTTCGCCAAATCACCATTCGCTGCAACCTGAAAGGCTCCTAGCACGGCAATATCAAGGTGCCCACCACGCATCATGGCAAAAGAATCACCATGGTGAAAAAAGCTGCCGCCTTCAAGCATGGTCACAAACTCTTTACCCGCATTAATCAGTTCAGGATCTTCTTCACCTGCTGCTGGTGGCGGGCCAAAGGCCAACAGGCCATTTTCAGAATGAAGGAAAATATCTTTATCGTTAGGTAAGTAGCTTGCAATCTTGGTTGGTAAACCAATGCCTAGGTTCACATAGGCGCCATCGGGAATATCTTGTGCCACACGTTTTGCAATCTGGTCACGGCTGAGTTTCTGGTAGCTCATGTTATTTCTCCTTATTGCTTACTGTGCGGGCTGTACTTGTACAACGTGCTGTACAAAAATACCTGGGGTGATGATGTGTTCTGGATCTAGGCCACCGAGTTCAACCACTTCAGAAACCTGAGCAATGGTGACATCTGCAGCCATGGCCATAATCGGGCCAAAGTTACGTGCAGATTTACGGTAAACCAGATTGCCCCAGCGATCGCCCTTGTAAGCTTTAATCAAAGCAAAGTCTGCTTTGATTGGATATTCAAGTACGTAATCTTTCCCATCAATCTCACGGGTTTCTTTCCCTTCAGCTAAAAGTGTTCCAAAACCTGTTGGGGTAAATACAGCGCCTAGGCCCATACCAGCAGCTTGAATACGACAAGCCAGATTACCTTGTGGTACTACTTCAAGCTCAACCTTTCCAGCACGGTACAATTCATCAAACACATAAGAGTCTGACTGACGTGGGAAAGAGCAAATCACTTTTTTAACTGAACCAGCTTTAAGAAGTTTAGCCAGACCGTAATCACCATTACCGGCATTGTTGCTGACAATGGTTAAATCTTTAATACCCAGTTCAATAAGACCGTCAATGAGTTCAGCGGGTTGTCCTGCGGTACCAAAACCACCAATTAGAATGGTTGCACCATCTTTAATTTGCGATAGAACCTCGCTTAGTGAGGACTTACTTTTGTCAATCATTAGACAACTCCATTGTGCTCATTGAAGAAGAGAAAGGTAAGAGAATAGGCATACTGGGGTAATAAGATAGATAAATATTTCACTCAATCCCGAGTGTTTCCCTTAGATTTCCCTTTTGATTATTTTTGATAATTTTCAGATTTTGATCTAGTAAGCTACATACACTTTTGTTCGATTTAGGATTTTTTTGTTCGACTATCGAACATTATCTAATTAAATTACATAATGATGTTATCTACTTCCGCTATAAAAAAATATAAATTATTTTGAATAGATGTGTAGAAATGAAATGTATACTTAGGCTATTTAAAAATAAAATAGCCTGCTATTAAGTATAGAAAATATTAAGATTGTGATTGCAGAATCAAACGCGCAAGTTCTAAATCATCGGGATAAGTAATTTTTATATTATCAGACCGTCCCATAACTACATGTACGCTCTCCCCCATAAACTCAAGCGCGCTTGCCTCATCAGTAATAGTCAAATTATTAATTAGCGCTTGTTCAATCGCCTTTTTAAGTGTCCCAATTTTTGCAATTTGAGGAGTTTGAGCCTGCCACAATAACTCTCGACTTACCGTTTTATTAATCTGCTGTTCTTTATCTACAAGCTTCAACGTATCGCGCACAGGAATTGCCAAAATAGCACTTTGATTTGAACTTATCGCATGCAAAACAAGAGCATTTAAGCAATCAAGGGTTACACAAGGTCGTGCAGCATCGTGTACCAACACCCAATCATCTTCATCTGTAATTTGTGACAGATAATTTAGCGCATTTAAAACCGAATGGACTCGCTCAGCACCACCATTACAAAAATGTGCCTTATGCTTTTCGCTAAAAGCTAAAGTAGAAGCAAGAGTATCCTGCGCACCAATTGCTAAGACATAGCCAGCTAATGGAAGCTCAGCTAAACGCTTAACAGTATGCTCTAACACTGTCGCATCTTGAATGTATTGATATTGCTTTAATTCAGTTTTGGAAAATCGACTTCCAGAACCAGCAGCAGGAATAACTGCCCATAGTTTAGTCTGGGATATCTGGTGATGGAGGTGTCTCATTAGTTTCCAAATCTACTTTAGCGTTCGGGTCAATATAAATAGGTTTATAATTAGTACTGATCGTACTCATTTGAACAAATGTTTCGTGAGGCTTAACCAAACCAAGATCCAGACGAGCATGTTCTTCTATCGCTTCCGTACCATTTTTTAGGTCGAAAACCTCAGCAGCCAAAATACGGTTTCGCTCTTTAAGCTCATCATTTACTTCAGCTTGTTGTTGAATTTGCTGCATAAGTGCTTGATGAGGAAAATAACCACCCTCACCTAACCAGAACTGATATTGCAATATAGCTACTAAAACAATAACCAGTAGCAAAATAAGTTTGCTTGAAGTGGATCGAAATACTTCTAACATAGCATTAAGAGCTTTAATTAAAAACTTTATTAAGTTTTTGTATTGTATGACAATTTACAAGCGACATGCAAAATTCCTGCAACATTCCTGCAAAACTATGAATGGCCATATTACTTTAAATTGACCATTGTGACATGTTTCATTTTGTCAAAATTAAACTCAATTGGAAAGGAAAATAATGTTTATAAACACAACTGTTTATAAATCAATCTATGCATATAAAAGTTACTGTTAAGAATGATTAAAAACTGCCAATATCATCGAAAAACCAGCAACCACCAACATACAATCTAGCAATAAATCAAAAGTTTTCTCAGACATCTTTATTACAAAAGTTTTGCCAATATAATTGCCAATAATTAGAGAAAAACCAACAGCAACTCCCGCAATTAAAATATTTTGTTTTAAAACGCCTAGTGCACCAAAAGTTAAGCTTTTTGTTACGTAGATACCAAATGAAGCGGCAGCCTCAGTCGCCAAGAGAGCCCCCTTCGTTAAACCGAAACCATTAAAAACTGGGAGTAATAAGGGGCCTGTCGAAAAAACAACACCTGTGATATAGCCCAGCACTCCCCCAGCAATGACCATTTGCCATGAACTAAATTTAAAACTATGACGTTTGGCGTAATGTCTAATCGGTATTAAACAGAAGAAAAATACACCTATACATAAGTTGGATAACATAGGTGACATCACCCATAATGTATTGGCTCCTAGTATCGTTGCTGGTATGCCCAAACTTGTAAATAAAAGAAATGCTCTAATATTAAGCTCTTTACGCCACATTATCACACGTGAAATGTTCCCCATAATTGCAGCAATTGCCATAATAGGTACAGCAAGTTTGGCCCCAAAAATATAAGCAAGAATTGGTAATAAAATAATTGATGATCCAGTTCCAACCACTCCACTAATCAGCCCTGAAAGAACTCCAATAAAAGCAAGTGCCACATAGATCATAGGCCAAACCAAAATAATTATTCTTAAGAGACTACAATAATCTATGTTTTAAAATCGCACTACGAATTTCATTTATTTTTAATTAATACACGATCACACATCTTTTGCACTTTTAACCAATAACCACTTAAAAACTATAGTTTTTTGATTTTTTTTTGCTATGAATTTTAAATCTACGCTATCTGTAAAATTTTAAAAAGCGAGATAAAAATGGATCTTTCTAATATTTTTATAGGTGATACCACATGGGGCTTTGCTTTAGAAATTCTAATAAGATGCACTGTCATGTTCATTATTATCATTAGCTTTTTAAGACTATCTGGTAAACGTGGTATTCGACAACTCTCTTTATTCGAATTGGCTATCATTTTATGTTTAGGATCTGCAGCTGGTGACCCTATGTTTACTAAAGACGTTCCAATTGCACACGCTTTAGTGGTTTTTGTTGCAATCCTCTTTTTATATCGCCTTATCACTTGGGGCATGGTAAAGCACAAAAAAATTGAAACATTGTTAGAAGGAAGAGCTCTTTGCGTCATCAAAGATGGTCTTTTGGTCTACAAAGATTTTCAGAAACAAATATATTCTCACGATGAATTTTTCTCAGAAATGCGGCAACAGAATGTAGAACATTTAGGTCAAGTCAGAACAGCCTTACTTGAATCCGATGGGATTTTGAGTTTGCTTTATTATGAGGATGAAGACGTTAAATGGGGTCTTCCTTTATTTCCCGATGCCTATAACAAAGCTAGAGTACTTAAGACGAATACTTTTTATTCTTGTATGAAATGTGGCGAGACTAAGGTTTTAAATAAACTCGATCAAGAATGTTCTCGTTGTCATCATCATAGTTGGGCTGAATCTTTAAAAACTCGGCGTTTAGGATAAATAAAAAAGTGCTATTTCTAAGAAGTAGAAATAGCACTTTTATTTTAAATATTAATTTGTCATCAATATTTAAATAAGCAAAGTATTATTCAAAAGATTAGTTTAAACCTTTGAACTCAGCTTTACCGCGGTAAGCCGCTTTAGTCATTTCTTCAATACGAAGCAATTGGTTATATTTAGCTACGCGGTCAGAACGGCAAAGTGAACCAGTTTTAATTTGACCAGCTGCTGTACCCACTGCCAAATCAGCAATAGTTGAATCTTCTGTTTCACCAGAACGGTGAGAAATAACAGTTGAGTAACCATTTGCTTTAGCAAGGTAGATTGCATCTAAAGTTTCAGTCAATGTACCAATCTGGTTGTATTTGATAAGAATCGAGTTACCAACTTTCTCATCAATACCACGTTGTAAAATCTTAGGATTAGTTACGAATAAATCGTCACCAACCAATTGGATTTTATCGCCAAGGATTGAAGTTAAGTAGCTCCAACCTTCCCAATCAGATTCATCTAAACCATCTTCGATTGAAATAATCGGATATTGATTTACAAGACCAGCTAAGTAATCTGCAAATTGATGACTTGTAAATGCACGGTTACCTTCACCTTCTAAAACGTATTGACCGTTTTTGTAGAATTCTGAAGATGCACAGTCAAGTGCAAGCATCATATCTGAACCAGCTTTATAACCAGTTTGTTCAATTGCTTGAAGAATTACAGTAATTGCTTCTTCATTTGAACGAAGGTTAGGCGCAAAACCACCTTCATCACCCACAGCAGTATTCAAACCTTGTTTCTTTAAAACCGATTTTAAAGAATGGAATACTTCAGCACCAGCACGCAAAGCTTCAGCAAATGAAGTGAAGCCTACTGGCTCAATCATAAACTCTTGAATATCAACAGTGTTATCTGCATGCTCACCACCGTTCAAGATGTTCATCATCGGTACAGGCATTGTCAAAATTGTTTGACCACGAAGATCTGCGATGTATTGGAAAAGAGGAAGTTTCTTTTCTTCAGCAGCAGCACGCGCAGCAGCCAATGACACAGCCAAAGTTGCGTTAGCACCTAATTTTTCTTTGTTTTCAGTGCCATCAAGCGCGATCATTGTGTTATCAATGTCTTTTTGCTCAAAAACTGATTTACCCAACAAAGCATCACGAATTAACGTATTAACGTTATTAACTGCTGTACGAACGCCTTTACCTAAGTAACGTGATTTATCACCGTCACGCAGTTCTAAAGCTTCACGAGAACCAGTTGAAGCACCAGACGGTGCACATGCACGACCAACAACGCCAGATTCTAAAATTACGTCTGCTTCGATGGTTGGGTTACCACGAGAGTCCAAAATTTCACGTGCACGAATGTCAACGATTTGGCTCATGAACAATTCCTCTGTTGAATGAATAACGAGATGCAGATTACTGCATCAATGGGTGTCTAACTTTTTGAATCCTTTAACTAAAGTATCCAATTCTTTTATTTGCGCCAAGAATGGCTCAAGTTGTGACATACGTAATGCACAAGGTCCATCGCATTTTGCATGTTCTGGATCTGGATGAGCTTCCAAGAATAGCCCAGCCAAGCCAGTTGCCATTCCAGCACGTGCTAAAGTTGTAATTTGAGCACGACGACCACCTGCCGAATCAGCACGACCACCAGGGGTTTGCAACGCATGTGTCACATCAAAGAAAACTGGCACATTCATTTCTTTCATGATGTCAAAGCCAAGCATATCTACAACAAGATTGTTATAACCAAATGCTGAACCACGTTCACAAAGAATGAGTTTGTCATTTCCTGCTTCTAAACATTTGTGCAGAATATGACGCATTTCATGAGGTGCTAAAAACTGAGCTTTCTTAATATTAATGATAGCTTGTGTTTTTGCCATCGCTTCAACAAGATCAGTCTGACGACTTAAGAAAGCAGGTAACTGAATAATATCGGCTACTTCTGCAACTAGTGCAGCTTGATATGGCTCATGCACATCAGTAATGATCGGAACATTAAAATGCTTTTTAATATCACCTAACCATTCAATACCTTTTTCAAGTCCAGGGCCACGGAATGAATGTAGACTAGAACGATTTGCCTTATCGAAACTCGCTTTAAAAACATAAGGAATTTCTAAACGTTTGCAAATATCTACATACGTTTCTGCAATTTCAAAAGCTAAATCTTTTGATTCAAGTACGTTCATTCCGCCAAATAATACAAATGGCAAATGATTTGCCATTTGTATATCGCCTAAACGTACAACTTCTTGTGGTTTTAATTGTGACATTTAAACTTTCCCAGTTTATTTAAATCGCATTATTTACTTTTTTGATGCTGAGTTTTCGCAGCGTCAATAAAACTAGCAAATAATGGATGTCCATCACGTGGTGAACTTGTAAATTCCGGGTGGAATTGTACAGCAATAAACCAAGGATGTTCAGGAATTTCTACAGTTTCAACCAAATGTTGTGCTGAAGAATAACCAGAAATTTTCATACCAGCTTTTTCAATCGACTCGATGAAACGGTTATTCATTTCATAACGGTGACGATGACGTTCAGTGATTTCAGCCTTACCATAGACTTCACGTGTTTTTGTGCCTTCAACCAATTCTGATTTTTGTGCACCTAAACGCATTGTTCCGCCCAAATCAGATTCAAGACTACGTTGTTGTAATTCACCACGCTCATCCAACCATTCAGTGATTAAACCAATAAGTGGATATTTTGTAGAGCGGTTAAATTCTGTAGAAGAGGCTTCTGGCATACCTGCAACATGGCGAGCATATTCAATAACTGCCAATTGCATGCCTAAACAAATTCCTAAGAAAGGAATACGATTTTCACGAGCGTACTGAATAGCTTTCATTTTGCCTTCAGTACCACGTTCACCAAAACCACCCGGAACTAAAATTGCATCAGCTGTACTTAAAATAGATACATCTTGACTCTCAAGCTCTTCAGCATTGACGTAATCAATTTGTACTTTTACGCGATTCTTAATACCAGCATGTAATAATGCTTCATTTACAGACTTATAAGCATCTGGTAATTCAACATATTTACCTACCATAGCTACACGTAAAGTGTATTCAGGATTCAATAATGCTTCGACTACATTGTCCCAATCTTCTAGATTTGCTTCTGGAAGATCATTAAATCCAAAACGTTCACAGATCAAGTCGTCAACATTTTGCTCATAGAATGTACGTGGAATTTGATAAATTGTTTTCGCATCTTTACATACCACTACAGCACGCGCTTCGACATTAGTGAACAATGCAATTTTGCGTTTAGTATCAACATCTACATCATATTCAGTACGGCAGATCAGAATATCTGGCTGAATACCAATTGAAAGTAACTCTTTTACAGAGTGCTGAGTTGGTTTAGTTTTCAACTCTGCTGCCGATTTAATATATGGCAACAAGGTTAAATGCATAAGCATGGTACGTTTATGACCAAGCTCAACCATTAACTGACGAACCGACTCCATGAACGGTAATGATTCGATATCACCTACGGTGCCACCAATTTCTACAATAGCAACATCATAGCCTTCGCCTGCGCGAAGAACACGTTCTTTAATATTATCGGTAATATGAGGAATAACCTGAACTGTACCACCCAAGTAATCACCACGACGCTCTTTATTTAAAACGTCTTGATATACGCGACCACTCGTAAAGTTGTTTAGCTTGGTCATTTTAGCGCGACGTAAGAAACGTTCGTAATAACCCAGATCGAGGTCGGTTTCTGCACCATCTTCGGTAACAAAAACTTCACCATGCTGGAATGGGCTCATTGTCCCTGGATCGACATTAATATAAGGATCCATTTTAACCATTGTGACTTTTAAGCCACGAGCTTCCAAAAGTGCAGCAACAGAAGCAGCAGAAATACCTTTACCTAGTGATGAAACCACACCACCAGTGACAAAAATAAAATGGGTCATTAAGTTTCTCATACAATCAAGCCGAAATCGGCCTACAATGTTTGGCAATTTTACTGTACTCTGCCCCTATAAAGCAAAGTCAAACCGCATCAATTCAAAGAACAATAAACAACTGGTTATTCTAGCAGCATTTTTAATAAAAAATTAGCTCAATCTCACATGATTTTTTCATTGCTATTTACTGTTATAATGTCAATTCCTCAATTAAATGTTGTTTAGGGCAATGGCAAATAAAAAACTTTTAATCTGTGCTGCAATTGCGGCTGGACTATTGTTAACCGCATGCGTTAAAAAAGAGACACCTAAAGAAGAAGAGCAAGACAAGGTTGAAACTGCTGTTTCAGAACCTCAACCAGCGAAGCCTGCAAAATTTGAGTCTTTAGAGAGTGTGGATACTCATCAAGAAGCTCAAGTTGAAGCACAACCACAAGTTGAAGTTCATCGTGAAGAAACAAACAACACTACAACTGAAATTCGCCGTGAAACTCGTCCTGCACATTCTGATGAATCTTCACAGACACAAGTTGCTGAACAACCTAAATCTGAGACACCAAAAGTAGAACCTAAACCAGAAAAGAAAACTGAGGCTAAAGCAGAACCTAAAGCTGAAAAAGCTCAGTCAAAACCAGCTAAGGCAACTGAATCTGCTAAGACAGAAGATGATGCAGTGGCTGCTGCAATTGCCGCTGCAACACCAGCGCTTAAGAACTAAGCGTGTCGTATAATGCCCAAATTAATTTTTTGATTTGGGCATTTATATAATATTCATAATAAAAATAA
Organism: Acinetobacter sp. GG2; assembly: GCF_000292385.1. Classification (NCBI taxonomy): domain Bacteria; kingdom Pseudomonadati; phylum Pseudomonadota; class Gammaproteobacteria; order Moraxellales; family Moraxellaceae; genus Acinetobacter; species Acinetobacter sp. GG2. Next base: position 223,357 of record NZ_ALOW01000039.1, on the reverse strand, counting down.
ATTTAATTTCTTTGCTTTTATCTTCAAAACTTCTTTGTCTATCATTTCGGGACAATCTAGTTTCATCCATTCAAAAATCATTGACTCCAACCCTATCTACTTATACTTTTTATCAACAAGTTCCTTTTTGGAACCTATTAATAAAAAGATTGGAGCAAGAAAATGAAAACAGCTTTAAACCGTGTACCCGCCTCTTTTCCAGTACGTCGTATGGACTACAATTTTGAAAATATTCCACGTTATTGGTGCAATCACGAGCCCTCACTCACCCATTATTTCACAGGTCTTTCTACTTTGTTTCCCGAAGGAGAATCATACTTTGTTAGATCTGTCCGCGCTTTACGTGCTAAAGCAAAAGAGAATGAAACTTTAGACAGAGAGATTGGTGCGTTCATTGGCCAAGAAGCAATGCATTCTAAGGAGCATCATGCTTTTCATGTTAGTGCACAGCAGCATGGTTTAAATCCTGAGTCTCTAGAAAAAGCAACAGGGATTATTCTTAAAGGTATTGAAAAAGTTTTTAGCAAAAAATGGAATTTACTTGTAACGGTTGGTTTAGAGCACTACACCGCAGTACTTGTAGTTAGCATGATGCAATCAGTAAATGAGCTTATGACTGATACAACTATTCGTAACTTATGGCTATGGCACAGCGTAGAAGAAACCGAACACAAAGCTGTTGCATTCGACTTATATCAGCATTTATATGGCAACGGATTAAGTGCTTATATTCCACGTATTTCAGTATTTACTTTTAGTTTAATCCTGATTACCGCTTTTTCGACCATTTACCAAATTGTTTTAATGAAACGCGACAAACAACTGACTAATTTTAAAACTTGGCGCAACTTTTTTGGTTTTGCAAGCACACAATATAAAGCTTTAATTCCAAAGTTTCTTGAATATTATCGTTTTAACTTTCACCCCAACCAAACAGATGAGAAAGCTCTGGTTGCTGCTACCAAAGTAAAACTTGGAATAAATGATAGATCACTACTTTTATCTTAAAAAGTAAAAAATAAAGCCCAAAGTCTGGGCTTTATTTATGCATCTGATGATTGTCTATTTATTACGTTCAATTAAAAAATAATCAGACATGAGACGTGCTGCCCATGAAGTGCTACGCCACCCTTCATAAAATGCACAATGACTCCCCTTTTTAGTTGTCACTACAGCTACAGTACTCATTTGTTGAATTGGCTCTTTATATGGCTCCAAATTTTTAATTGAACAAACTGGGTCATCTTCAGCATTCAGAATCACTAATGGAATTTTAATATTCTCAAAAACATAAATCGGGTTAATAGATTTACAGTAAGTTTCGTAATCTTGAAAACCAGCCATTTCGAAGTACTCTTTTTCAAATTCTTCTAAATTGGTAGTCGATAAAACTTTTTCTAAAGATGCAATTTTGCTCCACGTATTTTGATACGGATAAATAAAATACTTAAAGAGCTTTTTGGTCATCATTTTACTGTAAAAAGGATGAACATTTTTAAAACCAATTTCCGTGTTATAACCTGGACACATCGCAAAGGCAGCTTTAAAAGGCGTATCTTCACCTTGCTCACCCAAATAGCGAACAAGCAAGCCTGTACCTGCCGATGAACCTACCGCATATAAATCTGATGTGGGAAATAAGCTTTGAATATGGTCAAGCTGTTCTTTTAAATCACGAGTAGAACCAAAAAGAGAAATTTGTGGCACAGGCATTGGTAAACCTGCGTGACCACGGCGAAGACATAATGCAATTCGCCAGCCTGTATATTGATTTAAATCGCGTACCAACTCACGCATACTCTCAGGAGTACCTGTAATGGTATGCATGATTACAACCGTTGGTGTATCTGCTGGTAAATTATAGCCATACCAAGCAATTGCGGTAATACCGCCATCACTCATCGTAAGTTGATCAATCCGGTCATATTCCAATTTTATTGATTGTTTTCTAATAAGATCGAAATAGAGTAAATGAACATGATTATTCGTCAACCAAGGTGTAGGACGATATTTCTGCTTGAGTTGAGGGAGCTTCTCCAACACATCTTTTATTTGTCCTTGAGGATCATAATAAACTTTTGGATGCTCCGCCCCTAATACTAAATCGAACAACTCTGAACCGAAATCTTTAATTTTACTAAAAACAGATATGCCCATATCCAATGACTACCTATGACTATGAGTGAAATGATTGCCGCACCAAAGCTGCAATCTGCCTTCCCCAAATTTCGTAAACTTCCTTACTTGGATGAAAACCATCACTTGCCATTGACAAATTCATGGCTTGAAAAGTTTCAATATCGTATTGAAGAAACTTAAACTGGCTCTGTGGTGCTAACCATTGCTGTAATTTTTGATTCATTTGCTCTGCATATTGCCCAAATAACCAAGCCAATGGATTGGGTAAAGCTGGGAAATGTTGCATTGGAGGCACTCCAGAAACAATGATCAGTTTTGGTTGAAAACGTTTCTGAATATGCTCAAATAATTGTTTTTGTTGTTGTATCCATGATTTGGCAGAAGTCAACTTAGTAACATCATTTACACCAATAGATGTGACAATTACATCATACTTCCGCTCTTCTAAATGCTGTAAAGCATGAAAAACTTGTCGGGTCGTATCACCAGTTTTGGCATGAAGTTTCCACTGGAGGAAAAATTCATTTTGCAGTTCTTGAATAATAGCACCAGACAAAGCATCTTTTTGTGTTTGTACACCCACGCCAGCTGCTGCAGAATCTCCCAAAATAAGCAGAGATAAGGGCTTGCCTTGACCAATGCTACCTTCTCGTTCACCTTTAGGCTCTAATAAACGTGGAGTATTCTTTCGGACTTTATTGCCTTGCACAAATAATACAGGCAATAAAAGCAATGTTGAAAGTTTTAACCACATTTAATATACCTCAAAAAACTTAGGCTATTTAATAAAAAACTATTGAGGTTTGAACTGAGTAATTCTTGCACCCATTTGTTCAGCCAATGCAGCTAAACCACTCATTGGACGAATCATTACTTCAAAGTCAATAATTTTACCGTGCTCATTAAAACGGATCATATCAATCCCTTTCAATGATTTGTCACCTACATTCGCACTAAACTCAAGCACTACATTTTCGCCATCTTCTGTGTAGAATTCTCTGTGATAGGTAAAGTTTTCAAATACCTGAATCACGTTAGTAAGAATAAAGAAAACAACTTGTCTTCCCTCATAAGGTTTATAAGCAACTGGTGAACGGAAAACAACTTCATCTGCGAGCAAATCATTTAAGTTCGATAAGTCGTTTGATTGAATCATGTGGTGCCATTTTTCTAATGACTGTTTCGTTGTTTCAAGTGTCATTTTTCTTTTCCTTCAAATTGGTTTTAGTAGTGAGCATTCTCTTATTTAAGACAATGCTCACTTAACTCATTAAAGAACCGCTGCTAGTTCAGCACCTTGGCGAATAGCACGTTTAGCATCCAACTCACCGGCTTCTTTAGCACCACCAATCAAATGAACATTCTTACCATCTGCTTTTAATTGGTCATACATTGCAGTAAATGATTCTTGGCCCGCACAAATCACCACGTTATCAACCTCAAGTACTGTTTGTTTTCCATCAACAGTAATATAAAGACCTTGATCATCGACTTTGTCGTACTGTACACCCGCCAACATTTTCACATTTCTGTTCTTAAGCCCTGTACGATGAATCCAACCAGTTGTTTTACCTAGTCCCGCACCTACTGAAGAAGCTTTACGCTGTAACAAATAGATTTCTCGTTCAGAAGCTTCAACTTTCGGCTGCTTTAAACCACCAACATGCTCATAGTGAGTATCAATACCCCATTCTTCATAGAACTTTTCAGGATTTAAACTGCCACTTTCACCTTCATGGGTTAGGTACTCAGCTGTATCAAAACCAATACCCCCTGCCCCAATAATGGCAACACGCTGACCTACAGGTACACGCTCTTTAAGTACTTGTAAGTAGCTCAACACTTTTGGATGGTCAATACCTTCAAATTGCAATTGACGAGGTGTTACGCCAGTTGCAACTACAATCTCATCGAAGCCTGATTGACTTAACTCTTCATAAGTTGCTTTATGATTTAATACAAGCTCAATGTTTGGGCGTAATTCAATTTGACGATTAAAATAACGTAATGTTTCGTAGAACTCTTCTTTACCCGGTACAGTTTTAGCGATATTAAACTGACCACCAATTTGATGGCTTGCTTCAAAAATTTTAACTTGGTGTCCGCGATCTGCCGCATATACAGCAAAACTTAAACCTGCTGGTCCTGCACCAATGACAGCGATATTCTTCTGATTTTGTGCTTCTTTAAAAATCAGTTCTGTTTCATAACATGCGCGAGGATTAACTAAACATGTTGCGATTTTCATAGAGAAAATATGATCAAGACAGGCCTGATTACAACCAATACAGGTATTGATTTCATCACTACGACCTTCACTAGCTTTTAAAACGAACTCAGGATCTGCAAGCATTGGACGTGCCATTGAAACCATATCAGCATGACCCGATGCTAATACATGCTCAGCCATTTCAGGTGTATTAATACGGTTTGAGGTAATTAATGGAACTGAAACTTCACCTTTTAATTTTTCGGTGACCCAAGTAAATGCAGCTCTTGGTACTTTTGTGGCAATTGTTGGAATACGGGCTTCATGCCAGCCAATGCCCGTATTAATAATGGTAGCGCCTGCTTTTTCAATCGCTTTAGCAAGCTGAATAACTTCTTCTAAAGTAGAGCCGCCTTCAACCAAATCAAGCATTGATAATCGGTAAATAATAATAAAGTTTTCACCAACTATTTCACGTGTGCGTTTTACGATCTCAATAGGAAAACGAATACGGTTTTCATAGCTACCACCCCATTCATCATCACGATGGTTTGTTCTTGCTGCTATAAACTCATTAATTAAATAACCTTCAGAACCCATAATCTCAACGCCGTCATAACCGGCATATTGCGCAAGCTTCGCACAGTTTGCAAAGTCATCAATGGTTTGTTGAACCTCAGCTGAAGTCATTGCTTTAGGTTTAATAGGGTTAATTGGTGCTTGAATTGCCGAAGGCGCAACAATTTCTGGCTGATAAGAATATCGGCCTGTATGTAATATTTGTAATGCAATTTTTCCGCCAGCAGCATGGACGGCTTCGGTAATGACTTTATGTTTTTCAGCTTCTTCAGTGCTATCTAACTTAGAAGCATGAGCAAAAGTTAAACCTGCCTGATTGGGTGCAATACCGCCAGTAACAATGAGTCCAACATCCCCTTTAGCACGCTCTGCATAAAAAGCTGCCATACGTTCGTAACCACCTGGCGCCTCTTCTAGACCAACGTGCATAGATCCCATCAGTACGCGATTTTTTAATGTCGTAAAACCTAAATCTAATGGTTTTAATAAATGTGGATATAACGACATAATAACTCCTTGGCTTGCTAATATGCTTGCTTAATGCAACTTGTTGCACAAATTTATAATCAAATTTTGACTTTTATGCAACATGTTGCATAATCTTATGAGTCACACTTTACTTTTGCTTACAAACGGATTGCCATGTCACTTCCCCATGTTTTACTAACCAGCTTACTAGAACGTCCAAGCACTGGCTTTGAACTCGCTCGCCGTTTTGACCGCTCTATGGGCTTTTTTTGGAATGCCACGCATCAGCAAATTTATCGTGAACTCAATAACATGCTTAAAAAAGGCTGGGTCTCTACTTTAGAAAATGAGATGGATAGTGGCCGAAAAAAAACTTATCAGGTCGAACAACTTGGGCGTATAGAACTGGCTTCATGGATGACACAGCAAAGTGAACCTGCACAGCTTAGAGATGACTTAATGGTAAGATTGCGTGCAGAAGCACAATTGAGCAATAATCAAATATTGCCCGAACTATTGCGACATCTTGGTTTACACAAAGAAAAGCTTAAGCTTTATCAAAGTATTTATGATAAAGATTTTAAAGATAACCATGACTTGAATAATCGAGTGCTATATATCCACAAAATGATCTTGGAACTCGGTATTACCATGGAGACTGAGTGGATCAAATGGTTAGAACAAGTCATTCCTCAATTAAAACTTTTTGCTCAAGATAACGTATCTGGAGAATAAACATGCCTTATTACACCATGCCCGATCAGGAAAGTTTATTTGTACGCCGTGTTGGTCGTGGTGAACCGGTATTAGTATTATCTGGATTAGGTATGCAGAGTTGGCAATGGCTACCTTTTATCTATGCAAATCGTAAAGAATACGAGTTTATTATTCCTGACTGGCGTGGTTTTGGCGGTTCAAAAAATTGTGCAATTCCCGACCAAGACGCCATATCCAGTCACTGGCAAGATGTTGCTCATTTAATTGAGCAACTAAAACTTGAGAACTTTATTTTAATGGGTTACTCAATGGGTGCCACCACTGCAATGCATGGTATGAAGCATGCCCATCTTGCACAGCAGTTAAAAGCGTATTTACACATAGATCAAACACCAAAAATATCTGTAGATTCGACATGGCAATATGGCTTATTCGGCCCTTTACATGCCCAATTCAAAAAACTACTCAATGATATTTATCAATTATTATCAAAGCACAAAAATGCCAAGTATCTTTATGAATTAGCGCTTCCAGACCGCCAAGAATTGGTACGCTTATGGGTAGATTTTATTGAATTGCAAAGTAGCAATCCATTTAGTCCTTTTGTTTTTAAAACTGCATTAAAACAACCTTTTTTACAGAAGTATTTGCTGCCGATTCAGCGATTAGATTATTTATTTTGGTATGTCGAAAATTATCTTTTTCACAATGAAGATTATCGTGAAGCGCTTCAGCAACTACAGTGCCCAACAACTTTCTTTATTGGGCGTAATTCGACACTTTACCCAGAAACTGGTCAAACACTTATTGCACACAGCGTTGAACATGCAAAAGCAATTTATTTCGAACGATCAGGCCATACGCCATTACTAACTGAACCGAAAAAATTCGGTCATGAAATCACGACGTTCTTGTCTGAGCTTAAACAAGCTTCTTAAAATAAAAAAAGGATCTGCTAAAACAGATCCTTTTTTAAACCAATAAATCATTAAGCAGAATGAGCTAACTCATTTTCTTTTAATTGCTCAGCAACATTTAACAAAAGTTGTTCAGTTTTATCCCATCCTAAACAACCATCTGTTACAGACTGACCATAAGTCATTTCACACGAAATCTTCTGATTACCATCAACTAAATGGCTTTCAATCATGACACCCTTTACTTGAGTTTTTAATCGTTCAGCAACGATTTGATGCAAAACCTCTGGCTGACGCAAAGGGTCTTTACCACTGTTGCCATGACTACAGTCAATGACTAATGCAGGAAGATTTTGTTTATGTTTTTCCCGTATTGCCTGAATTGAAGCTAAATCATAATTAGGACCATGATTCGCTCCACGCAAAATTAAGTGTGGCAATGGGTTACCAGCACTCTGAATGACAGAAGGTAAACCTTGCTGATTCATACCAAGAAACTGATGCTCATTTTGTGCCGACTGAATAGCATCTAAAGCAATTTGAATTGAGCCATCTGTACCATTCTTGAAACCAATACTGTATGGCATGTGACTTGAGATTTCACGGTGAATTTGAGACTCGCTGGTACGAGCACCAATTGCACCCCAAGCCAATAAATCATCAAAATAACCCGTTGCCATTGGGCTTAGAATTTCGCTCGCAATCGGCAAACCCTTTTCAATAATTTGTAAATAAAGCTCACGTGATTTTTCTAAACCTAATTGTAGATTAGATGATCCATCAAGATTTGGATCATACATATAACCCTTCCAACCTACAGTTGTACGCGGCTTTTCAATATAAGCACGCATTACAATGAATATTTGATCTTTTACTTTTTCTTGTAATTTTTGCAGTTTTTCTGCGTATTCAAGAACCGCAACTGGGTCATGAATTGAACATGGTCCTGTAATAACCATTAAGCGCTGATCTTTACCAGCAAGGATATTTTGAATAATTTGGCGGTGTTCTGCAATTTGACGTGCGAAGGTCTGCACAAGCGGATATTTAGCTTTTAACTGGACAGGTAAACTAACTGGTGTTTCTTTTGTATTACTTTGAGTTAGTAGAGTATTTAAAGCATTCATTGGTCTTTTCCTTTGGACTGAAACCGAATCAGTCCGATCATTTATTTAAGCGTTTTGGATCTATTCGTTGGCAAAGGTAGGCAAAAGTAAAACCAATAAAAGTTGCTAAAGTATGAATAAGTCATGTTGTTCATTTTGAGTTCCTCGATTTGAAAAAGATAAAGCATAAAAAAACCTGATCGGGGTTGCCGATCAGGTATTAACTGTGATGGGCAACTTTCGTGCCCGAATACGCTCAGGCAACTATCTAAATTGCCAGAAATAAAAGTAAGCGTTAGAATTCACAGATTGATTTAACATCTTTATCTCAAATATTAAAAAATGTTCCTTAAATCTAAAATACGCATTGTTGATGAGTTTGACAAGTGTTTTTTGCGAAAATATTTCTTACTTTTTCACTTAAAACTTAACTGGCCACTTTCATAATTAACGGATTAATCCTTGCGGCTGTAAAATAATCAAACTGGCACCACAAAGTACAATCAACCCACCCAAAATATCCCATCTCGTTAAAGCAACCTGATCGACAAAACGTAGCCACATCAGCGCGGTAAAAATATAAATACCCCCATAGGCCGCATAAATTCGTCCAGAGGCAGCGGGATGTAATGTAAGCAACCAAACAAAGAGAGCCAAGCTTAAGGCTGTTGGCAACCATAACCAAGCAGACTTCCCTTCTTTCAAAATAAGATAAGGAAAGTAACAACCTAATATCTCAGCGATGGCAGTAATAATAAATAACCCGAACACACTGAGTATTCGGGTTATAGAAAGACTATCAATTAACATAGATTAAGCAGGTTCTGCCGTATGGTGATCTTCAAAAACTTCAAGTTTAAGACCAACTGCTTTGCCATCTTCTTTCTTCACTGATACCGCCACATTACCGCCATGATCTGCAAGTTCACCAAACAGAATCATTTCAGCTAATGGTTTCTTCAAGTGTTCTTGAATGAGACGTTGCATTGGGCGAGCACCCATTAAACGATCATAACCATTGGTTGCTAACCAGTCACGCGCACTTTGATCTACATCTAGAACCACACGTTTTTCATCTAACTGTGCTTGTAATTCTGTTAAGAATTTATCAACAACAGATTCAATCACTGTGGTTGGTAAAGCTTTAAACTGAATAACACTGTCTAAACGGTTACGGAACTCTGGTGAGAATGCACGCTTCATTGCATCTTGGTTATCTAAGCTATGATCTTGCTCTGTAAATCCAATGCTTGCACGTGAAATACTTTCTGCACCAATGTTTGTGGTCAATACAATAATGACATTTCTGAAGTCAGATTTACGGCCATTATTGTCTGTCAACGCACCATGGTCCATGATTTGCAACAACAGATTAAACACATCAGGATGCGCTTTCTCAATTTCATCAAGCAACAAGACACAATGCGGATTTTTATGGATCGCATCTGTGAGCAAGCCACCTTGGTCATAACCTACATAACCTGGAGGAGCACCAATTAAACGAGAAACAGCATGACGCTCCATATACTCTGACATATCGAAACGAACAAGCTCAACGCCTAGCAATTTCGCTAATTGTTTAGTGACTTCAGTTTTACCAACACCGGTTGGACCAGCAAATACAAAGCTACCCACAGGCTTGTCTGGTGATTTCAAACCAGCACGTGACAACTTGATTGCAGAAGCCAATGCAGTGATTGCTTCGTCTTGACCAAATACAACACGTTTTAGGTCACGCTCAAGATTTTCAAGTACTGATTTATCATCTTTAGACACAGTCTTAGGCGGAATACGCGCAATTTTAGAAACGATGTCTTCAATATTTTCTACAGTAATTAAGCTGTCTTCAGTTTCTGCTTTTAAGCGGCGTTGTGCACCTGCTTCATCGATGACATCAATTGCTTTATCTGGCAAGAAACGATCATTAATAAATTTCGCAGAAAGCTCAACCGCAGAAACCAAAGCTTTGTCGTCATACTGTACGTGGTGGAAATCTTCAAACTTAGTTTTCAAGCCACGTAAAATATCGATAGTTTCAGAAATGCTTGGTTCATTTACGTCAATTTTTTGGAAACGACGAGATAACGCATGATCCTTTTCAAATACCTGACGATATTCTTGGAAAGTCGTTGAACCAATGCAACGTAAAGTACCATTTGCCAAAGCTGGTTTAATGAGATTCGATGCATCCATAGTGCTGCCCATACTTGAGCCTGCACCAATAATCATATGAATTTCATCAATGAATAAAATCGCGTTTGGATTTTTCTTCAAAGCATTCAGCAATTGTTTTAAACGTTTTTCAAAATCACCACGGTATTTTGTACCTGCTACCAATGCGCCAATGTCGAGACTATAGACTTCTGCATTGCTCAGTGGTTTTGGTGCTTTACCATTTACGATGAGCCAAGCAAGGCCTTCTGCAATGGAAGTTTTACCTACACCTGGATCACCCACTAGCAATGGGTTGTTTTTACGACGGCGGCAAAGAATTTGCGCTGTACGCTCAATTTCTTTTTCACGGCCAATAAGTGGGTCTGTTTTTCCTTTTTGCGCTTCAACATTTAAATTGAGCGTATAAAGTTCCAATGGCCCTGCATTGCCTGAATTGCTTTCACCCTCAATGTCTTCAACTTCTTCTTCAACCTGAACTTCGTCTTTACGCGTCCCATGAGACAAGTATTGAGTCAAAGTCAAACGATTAATTTGATGACGTTTAAGTAAATAAACAGCAAAAGAATCACGCTCTGAGTACATTGCGACCAAAACATCCGCACCTTCAACAGTACGATCACCACCACTCGATTGAACGTGGAAAATTGCACGTTGCAAAATGCGGTCGAAACTTTCAGTTGGATGTGGAGCTTGCTCGCTATTTTCGCCAAGCTTAGGAGTATGTTGTTCTACATATTCTTCTAATTCTTTACGTAAAGAAACAATATCAGCTCCGCATGCTTTTAATGCATTCACAGCCGAATCGTTATCGAGTAAGGCTAATAGTAAGTGTTCAACTGTAAGAAACTCATGTCTCTTTTGACGAGCCATGCTAACAGCCAAACGTAATGATACTTCTAATTGACGACTGAGCATGTGACCCCCTTATGCTTTAGGCTCAATCTGGCAAAGTAATGGATGACCTTGCGATCGAGCGTAATTATTAACAAGGTTTGCCTTGGTTTCCGCGATGTCTCTTGGATATACCCCGGCAGTACCTTTACCTTCATAGTGTACTGTTAGCATTACTTGAGTTGCTTGGTCAAGATTCATTGCAAAGTATTGTTGTAAAATTTCAATTACAAAGTCCATTGGTGTGTAATCGTCGTTCAATAATACTACTGCATATAAGGGCGGACGCTTGAGTTCGGGAGGTGCTGTTTGAACAACAACCTCTCCATCATGATCTTCGTTTTGCGAATCACTTAAGCGTGGATTGAAGTGCCAATCGACATAGCCAGACTGCTGAAAAGAAGCCTTAATATCTTTTAAATTTGTTTGACGCTTATTTGTTCGCATATGATGTTACTATTGTGAATTTGCTTCAGCTTGGGGAATTTCTGCAACAAAAGCAGAAGGTGTTTCGACAGGTGCACCACGCTGCCAACTAAAACGCTTAATCACAGGTGTATCAGAACCACCCGTTAAACGCACTTCAATAAACTGAGGTGTGAAACCCTTAGGCATGGTCCAACGGCCTGTTAAACGCTCAAAATCAGTGAAGTTAAAGTTCTTATCTTCAAGCGGCACAACCAAAACTTCTGTATCTTTAATCAGCCTAATCTCTACTGAGCCAGAAGCCCGGCGTTTACTTGGACTCACTTGTACCAGATCAAGCTGATATTCATAAGCATTTTCTGGTAATGGCTTAATTGCCAAATTTTGAATCGTTAAGCTTAAACCACCGCGTTGTCTTAAAATTTCTCGGTAGATATTACTCATACCTTCTTGTTGTGTTTTATCAGCCTTTGTTTGATTCAGTGCTGTAAACAGATCATTCGCATTTGTAACAGCAACATCACGCTCTTGTACAGCAGCGTTCAGGCTTTTATTGACTGCATCTAACGCTGTTTTTTGCTTTTGCACTACTTCAACCAATTGCTCTGCATCTGCATCGTAACCTACAACAGTTAAACCTTGACGGTGTCCAATTGTATAGCCGAGCGCAAAACAACCACTTATTAAAATAGCGGCACCAATAAACAAAGGCTTATTAGTGTTTAAAAATTTTTTCTTTTGCAACGAACTTTCTACAGAAGTCGTCTGTTCCGAGTTTTGCATCGTCATCTCAGTGTTTAAGATCAGAGTCAAGACACACATTTAAATCGAAATTTAAATGTGTGTGAAGCAAAAAAGAGTTTTTTATGGTAATAAACCAATCCCTTGTAAGCCTTCGTCTTCATTAAAACCAAACATAAGGTTCATATTTTGTACAGCTTGACCAGATGCACCTTTTACAAGGTTATCTTGCGCCGCCAAAATAATGAGTTTATTTGGTTGTGGTTTATACAAAGCAATACGTAACTCATTTGCTCCACGTACACTACGTGTTTCAGGTGAGCTGTTTGTAGGCATAACATCTACAAATTTTTCATTTGCATAGAAGTTTTCATACAAAGCTTGTAAGTCTGTTTGCTTACCTGTCTCTGTCAAGTCCACATAAATTGTACTCAACATACCGCGAATCATTGGCACCAAATGCGGTACAAATAATAGACCATCAAACCCGCCTTTCTGTCCCGCAATATTTTCTAATGCTTCGACAATCTCTGGATGGTGACGGTGACCTGCAACACCATACGCTTTAAAGTTATCGGCATTTTCACTGTAAATCATGCCTAAGCTCGCTTTACGGCCAGCACCTGAAACCCCTGATTTAGCATCAATAATAATGTTTTTAGTTTCAATCAATGCTTGTGCAGATTTTAAAAGTGGAGCCAAACCTAATTGAACAGTTGTTGGATAACAACCTGGATTACCAATGACTTGAGCCTGTTTAATTTTTTCACGATTTAACTCAGTTAAACCATAAACAGAATCTTTTAGTACATCTGGACACGCATGTTCCATGCCATACCATTTTTCAAACTGTTCAAGATTTTGCAGGCGAAAGTCCGCTGCCAAATCAATAACTTTGGTCCCTGCTTCGATCAAATCTTTTGCATGTTGCATCGCAACACCATGTGGGGTCGCAAAGAATACAACATCACATTCTTTTAATCCATCAATGTTTAAATCTGAAAATTGAAGATCTGTATGCCCACGTAAGTTTGGGAACATATCAGCAACTGGTTTGCCTGCTTCTGTACGTGAAGTCAGAACTCGAACCTGCGCTTTTGGATGTCGTAATAAAATACGTAATAGTTCAACGCCTGTATAACCAGTTCCACCAACAATTCCGACAGAAATCACGTGCATTACCTCAAATATTGAATCTATACTTGCGGTAGTATGACAGGATGTCCAGGCTTACAAAACCATTTCATGCTTGGTAATTTTAATTTTTTTATTTTTTAGCGTTAATTACATAGCACTTGCTGGTCTGTCAGAACCAAACAAATATCAGTAAATAAATACCAGATTCATTTTTGGAGAGCTAGGATGCTTGATCAATCAAAACAAACAAAGTTGCGCACTTATCTCGGCCTTAGTACTTTAATTTTAAGCGCAGCCCTTGTGGGATGTGGTGGTGGCAGTAGTAGCGGTTCATCTAATACAACGACACCTACTGTTCCAACTCCTGAAGTTACGACAGATTTCACACTTAAAACCCCTGTCGAAATGCGTAATGTTCAACTTAAGGTCTATGACAATACCGATAATAGTATTTTGATTGATACCCAAGTTGCGAGTTTAACAAGTTATAATATTAAACTTCCAAGTACTAAATTGAACCGTCTTTATCGAGTTGAAGTCATAACTCAGGCTTCATCTCAAGTATTTGACCCGATTAATTCTAAATATCAAAGTATTTCTGGTGTTTATCACGCTTTTATTACCCCAAGCTCAATCAGTAATAAAACTCAACTGATTAGTCCAACTTCAGAAGCAATTTATCAACGTGCTGTAATCCGATCAGGTCAACTGCCGCAAGAAACTATAAATCCGAACTTAATTGAAGTATCTCATGCTGACTTGGCTTCTCAAGATGTTTACACAGCTCTTATTAGTGCGTTTAAAGATGCAGCCATACCAAGCTTGAGTCCAGCTAGCCCTCTGACTGTTCTAAATTTATTACAGTATTCAACAAAGCAACCCAGTACTTATGTGGACAGCTATCTTAGCTTTGGATATTTACAATATTGGAATACGATCCACAGCAATACGAACGCTTATCAAGAACTTACAAATAGCCTTGCAACCGATTTAAAAGATGGATATTTAGATGGCAAAAAACTTATTGGTGATAATACAGCCATGACACCTATTTTTAACCCTTCACCAGATAATATTGATCCTGTAAAAAATACGCTTTTGGACATTGCAGCCAATCAAAAAGTAACTCGTGATTATTTTGCTGCTAATTTAAAAGCTGCCACGTTGCAACTGGCAGATTCACAAAGTCAGTCCAGTTTAGACCAAACAGGATATGCTCTTTTGCAGAAAAAACTCTATTCTGGGGTTGTGCCTTCTGGAAATACGACTGATTTTTTCCGTATAGATGGTGCGGGTGATTATCGACGTGCTGTTGGTTTTAGTGGTATTACGGCGACTTGTAATGGTTCGGCTTATCCATGTAAACAAGGTTTGATCAGCATCAATATAGCTGACCCTAAACTACCTGCCACAGACTATTTAGTCGGTCACTATGAGAACAGCGCATCAGGCTGCCAACTTAATTTCCGTGCAAATGGACAAATTGAGTTAATTCAAGGTTCTCAGATTTATCGTTCTGCATTGAGTGCGGATAGTACAGACAACTTACTGCAAACAGATGCTGCAAGTTATAGTTACTTACTTAACTCAAGCTCATCTGAACCAAACAACTCAACGCAGCAATATAATTTTATACAGTTACATATTAAAGCCAATAAAATTGTCAACGCCCAAGCTGGCCTTGATAGCCGCAAAGCCCCAGATGTATTACAAACAAAACAATTGGAATGTAGCTTTAGCTAAGCTGTTATATACCACCACGCAGGCAATGGATTGGCTTTTAATTTTCTGCGGTTCTGCATATAGTTGGGGTCGAACTTTGCAACTTCGGCCCAAAATGCAGGGCTATGATCGAAGTGTTTGGTGTGTGCTAACTCATGAATGCAAACATAACGGGTAATTTGGGCTGGCATAAGAACCAAGCCTGCATGCAGCATAATATTATGTTGACTACTACAACTTCCCCAACGAGTTTTAGGACGTCGGATAGCACACTCTGCATAACTCAACCGAGTTTTTTGGCTAAGCTCTGACAAAAATGCTGGTAACTCTTGTTTGGCATAAGCAATCACGGCATTTTGTAAAGCTTGATAAGGTTGTTGGTCTTTAATGAATAAATAATTATTTTCCCAATCAAACTGAAAAATGCGATGTTGCTTTTGTACAACAACTTGAAAAGGCTGTTCTCTATTGAAAAAAGAAATTTCTGAAGGAATCTCAACGGATGCTGATTGAACGTATTGCTGTTTACTCCACGTCTCGATCAACCATTGTTCAGACTGAGCCAAAAACTGCTGAATCTGTTTCTTGCTACAAAATAGCGGGACAGTCAGTCGTATAGAGGCAGGCTCAACACGTAAGCGCAATTTTCTTGCCCTTACGTGACGAACAATTTTAATTTCTGGCATTTCCACAGACATTACTGTGCAGTACGCTCTTCAATACCATTATTTGTCGCAACAATTGCAATAGTTGCAGGGTTTAACGCAAAAATACCGTTAGTTACAACACCTGGGATATTGTTGATGGTCTTTTCCAAATCAATTGCGTTTAAGATGTTCAAATTAAATACATCTAAAATAACATTACCATTGTCTGTCACCACACCTTCACGATAAACCGGATCACCACCTAAGCTGACCAATTTACGAGCTACAGCAGAACGCGCCATTGGAATTACTTCTACTGGTAATGGGAAATCACGACCAAGTTGATCTACCCATTTCGAATCATCAACAATACATACAAATTTTTTAGCAATTGAAGCTACAATTTTTTCACGAGTTAATGCTGCGCCGCCGCCTTTGATCATATGCATATGACGATCAATTTCATCTGCACCATCCACATAGGCATCTAAGCCACCTACATGGTTCATATCAACCACTTCGATACCTAATTTTTTAAGACGATCTGCTGTTGCTTGCGAACTTGCTACCGCTGCTTCTAACTGTAATTCAGGCAACAAATCAATTAGAAAATTTACAGTACTACCGGTTCCTACCCCTAAAATGCCACCTTTGGGTAAGTGTTTTAAAGCAGCTTTCGCAGCAGCTTGTTTCTTTTCATCTTGGGTTGCATATAGGCTCATTACATCACTCAACTATTTTTTGACATTTATGCGCCAATAATCGGCGCAAATGCACAAGGGTTTGCTACAATAATTTCCTATTTTAAACTGTTATAGGGAAGATGAACATGCTGTCTCGTGTGGTACGACAAATTTTACAAGCAACGGTTTATGATGTTGCAATTGAAACACCTCTCGAAGCAGCTCCACGAATTAGTCAAAAATTAAATAATACAATTCGTTTTAAGCGTGAAGATTTACAACCAGTTTTTTCTTTTAAATTACGCGGTGCTTATAACCGTATTAGTCAAATACCGAAAGACCAACTTGAGCGTGGTGTAATCTGTGCATCTGCGGGCAACCATGCGCAAGGCGTGGCATTGTCTGGTCAACGTTTAGGCATTCCAGCAATTATTGTTATGCCAAGCACTACTCCTGATATTAAAGTTCAGGCAGTTAAGCGATTAGGTGGCCAAGTTGTATTGCATGGCGATAGCTTTGATATTGCAAACAAATATGCTCAACAACGTGCCGAAGCAGAAGGATTAGTTTTTATTCCTCCTTATGACGATGAACTGGTTATTGCTGGTCAAGGTACTATTGCGAATGAAATCTTACGCCAATGGCGCGATGTAGAATATGTATTCGTTGCTGTAGGTGGCGGTGGTTTAATTGCTGGTGTAGCAGCCTATCTAGGTGAAGTTGCACCACATGTAAAAATAATTGGTGTTGAATATGAAGAGTCTGCTTGCTTAAAAGCAGCTTTAGAAACCAATGAACGTGTAGTGCTACCACATGTAGGCTTATTTGCAGATGGTACAGCAGTTGCCCAAATTGGTGCTTTGCCGTTTGATATTATTCGTCTTCGCAAGTCAGATAATTCTGGCCCAATTGTTGAACCTGACATTGTTACTGTAAATACAGATGAAATTTGTGCCGCAATTAAAGATACCTTTGATGAAAACCGCAGCATTGTTGAACCATCAGGCGCAATGGCGTTAGCTGGTATTAAAAAATATGTAGCTGAGCATAAAATTAGCGGTAAAAACATGGTGTCGATTGTTTGTGGTGCCAACATGAACTTTGACCGTTTACGTTATATTGCAGAGCGTACTGAACTCGGTGAACAACGTGAAGCAATTTACGCGGTTACGCTTTCTGAAGAAAAAGGCGCATTCTTAGGTTTCTGCCGTGCCCTACAAGGCCGCAATATTACCGAGTTTAACTACCGCGCAAATAACACAGATGAAGCACAAGTGTTTGTGGGTATTAGCTTAAAAGGTGGCGATGCTGAACGCCATGAAATTTTAGAGCAACTTAAACAGCAAAATTATGTTGTCGATGATTTATCTGATGATGAAGTTGCTAAATTGCATATTCGTTACTTGATTGGTGGTCATGCCAATCTTGATGATGAAAGATTGTTCCGTGTTGAGTTCCCTGAACGTCCAGGTGCATTACTCACCTTCTTAACTCGTTTAGGCCCAACCCACAACATTACGCTATTCCACTACCGAAACCACGGTGCTGCTGAAGGCCGCGTATTAGTTGGCTTACAAGCAACAGATGCGAAACAGAATCCAGATGGCTTAATCGAAACTCTAGAGCAAATTAGCTATCCATATGCAGAAATTACTGACAATGTGGGTTATAAGCGCTTCTTGAAATAATCTTTTATTTTGATAAAAAAGCCGGCAAATTTGTCGGCTTTTTTATGATTTAAGCTCAATATTTTTTATATTTACATTGCTTGTCTTTATCTCAAAGAAAATTTCATTAAAAATAAAGCCCTAATTAAGTATAAAAGGTTATTTATGGCACAGTTCGCGGTCATCGGCTTGGGAAGTTTTGGAGCAACAGTTGCTCAAGAACTCACAAAATTAAATCATGATGTTATTGGCATTGATACAGTCAAAAAGAATGTAGAGAACCTTGCCGATGTTTTAACTCATGCGGTCATTGCTGATGCTACAGATGAACATGTACTAGATGAATTAAACATTCAAAATTGTGATGCAGTTGTCGTTGCAATAGGTGAAGATATTGAAGCCAGTATTTTATGTGTGCTGAATTTAAAAAATCTCGGTATTGATAAAATTTGGGTAAAAGCAAAAACTAAAGCCCATCATACAATTTTATCTCACCTCAATATCAATAAAATCATTCATCCTGAAGAAGACATGGGCGTACGTGTTGCGCAAGCACTCAATTACCCTATGGTGAGTCGTTACATGTCTTTAGATGATGATCACTATATTGTGAAAATTGATATTCCCGAGAAATTAAATGGTATTAACTTGTATGGAATTATGCAGCAAGCACCACAGGTTAAAACACTACTTGTAAAAAGACAGCAGCAAATTCTATTTGAAACTGATGAGACTTTTACCTTAAAAATGCATGATATTATTATTTTGGAAGGTCATTTACAGCAGCTTAAAAAACTCTCACATTGTTTCTCATAAGAAAACGAACTAGAAAATATGTCTCTTAAACCTAAGCCACACAAAACACTGAATTTAAGTCCTCCATCTTTATTAGCGTTAGGGTTTCTAGCATTTATTATATTCGGCACATTGTTGCTTAAGCTTCCTATTGCCAATAACGGACATGTCAGCTGGATGGATGCATTATTTACAGCAACCTCAGCGGTTACGATTACAGGTTTATCTGTTTTAAATATTCATCAATCTTTTACACTTTTTGGGCAAGTCATTATTTTATTACTGATTCAGTCAGGTGGTTTAGGCTTCATGACTTTTGCAATTTTGGCTGCACTAAGTCTATCACCGAAAGTTGGCCTTAAGCAGCAAATGATGGCTCAAGACAGTCTTGGTCAAACCAGCCTCTCTAAAGTGACCTTTGTTGCAAAAGGTGTTGTCGCCTATACTTTTCTTTTTGAATTGATCGGAACCATAATTCTTACGACTGCATTTACACCTGCGTTTGGTTTTGCTCGCGGTTTGTATTATGCAATTTTTTATAGTATTTCTTCATTTAACAATGCGGGTTTTTCTTTATTTAATAATAGTTTAATGGGGTTCCAAAACAACTATGTCATCTGCCTAACAGTGAGTTTACTTTATATCTTAGGTGGACTTGGCTTTTTAGTTTTGATGGATATCAAGCAGAATAAAAAGTGGAAAAAACTAAACCCCAATAGCAAACTAATACTTACAACAATAGCGATTATTAATTTAGTCGCCTTCATATTAATCTGGGCTCTAGAAGCGCAGAACCCACATACATTAGGAATGCTGAGTGTAGGCGATCAAGCTTTACATGCTTGGTTCCAAGCAACTGTTCCACGATCTTCAGGGTTTAATACTATTGATACAGGTGCAATGACCAATAGTAGTTCATTGGTTATGATGCTACTCATGTTTATTGGTGGCGGCTCACTGAGTACCGCTGGTGGTATTAAGGTAGGAACCTTTGCGATATTGGTTTTAAGTGTACTTTCATTTCTAAGGCGTACAGATGAAATTAGAGTCTTCAATCATTCTGTTTCTCATGAAACTACTTATAAGGCCTTAGCAGTTACTGCAATTACCAGCATTCTTATATTTATTGGGTTCTTCATACTTTTGCTTTTAGAACCGAAAGCTGACTTTATGAACTTATTATTTGAAGTGGTATCGGCAGCCTGCACAGTTGGACTTTCTCGTGGTATTACCCCAGATTTACACAATGGTAGCCTGTTTATCTTAAGCCTACTTATGTTTGCAGGAAGACTTGGACCTTTAACTCTGGCATATTTGATCGCCACACCTAAAAAGAGTCGTCTCAAACATCCTCAGGCCAACATTCAAATTGGTTAATAAAAAAAGCCGCTTTTACAGCGGCATTTTTATCAGCTTGAACTTAGTACCAGTTCATGAGTGAAACACCCAAACCTGCATAAGTTGCGCGGTGGTTATAGTCAATTAAGCTTTCACCATATCCATTAAATAGCTGAAAGTGACCACGTAACTTACCACTAATTGGGAATGCCCAGTCAAACTGAACTGCACCATGAGAGTCATCACCACCTTTTAAAGAGTGGCGTAGCATTAGCGAGAAATCGTTATCTTTCCACTTATAAAAAGCAGTTAAATCCCCACGCCCAACATAGTCTTCAATATCAGGGTTGTTATCATCTTTGGCAGCCTCATTAATGCGTACCCAAGGACGAAGCATGACAGCAAAGTTACCACGCTCTAAGCCCACATTAAAAATGACACGGTTCCAGCTACGAGATAAAGGATCTGAACGACCATTTGACTGGTGATTTAAAGTTACACCTAATAAACGACCATCTAAACCGAGCAACTCATAGTTTGTTCTAAACATTAAACTTGCTTCAGGCTCATAGTTCGTTTCACGGAAAGGACGAGATTCTTTAGCATTAAATGTCTGCCAACGTGAAGATTGCGTATACCCCACCCACAAATCACCATTGTTGCCAAAAATATTTTCCCAAGCTTTCGTTTTCAAAGAAATTTGAAATTTAGTTTCCGTAGATTTCAAATCTTGAGCTTCTTTAACAGTGTTATTGGGATTTGGACTACTTGGAAATTCATTTTTATCACTAGTCCAAAATACAGGTAGTAAATAAACAGGCTGATAAGCACGAATATTCCAAACACCAAGCTTACTCTTTTCAGATAACTCCCACCGTTGGTCTAGTAAAGAAGTGGTAGGCTCAATTTTTGGAGCCTTCCCTATTACTTTTATATTACTAACCGTATTTACAATCTTCTCTTTAAATGTTTCAGGTTGAACAGCAGGCTGATCAACTTTTTTAACAGGCTCTGGGACTGCTGCAGCTTGCAGAGCGGGCAAAGCCGAGGGTTTAAATACAGAGTCATAACAAGCTAGGCGATCAGCATTTGAAGCAAGGGCAACACATGCATCTACGGTCGCAGGTTTTACAGGGGCTAAGGTGTCAGCATATGCCACCGACGCACATAAACAGCTAAGCAGGGTTCCCATACTTAGCTGTAATGATGTGCGTTCAAATTGTCTGAACGCCATGTTCATCTCCAATTTTTATTTTAATTAACTTGTTTAATTGTAAAGCCCAGTTGCTGCAATTCATCACGTTTTGCAAAAGGTGCAACCACAGCTTTTACAGGTGCTTGTTCAACTAAATATTGACGCGCAACACGCTGTAAGTCTTCTAGAGTCACATGCAATAGTCTTTCACGTAAGGTACGGCGGAAAGCTGGAGTTCTTGCATGTAACAGTGCATAACATGCTGTAATTGCTTCACCTGCTGGTGAACCAGGTTTGTCCATACTCGCCACCAGACCAAGAATTGCTTCTTCTAGTTGATGAGGTTGTTGCTCCGTAGTTAGCAACCATTGCACGCTCGCTTCAAAGTCTTTAAACGTCTCAGCTAAACGTGGGTCACGGTAACTAAAGAAGCGGAATGAACATGCATTTCCATCATAACTAGCACCACCACCATAAGCACCACCTTTTTCACGAATAGCGCTGTGTAAGAAACCATTACGCAAGTAGGCTGCCAACACCATTAAAGGTGCTGCATCTGGATGAGACACTTCAACTGCTTGATATGCAGAAGCACAGAACTGAACATTGGTTTGAATTAACCATGCTTCATGTTCGTTCGTATTTTCTTGCTCAACTTGATTTAACTCAGCCGCTGCATTATCAACGTTTAATTTATCCCAAACGTTTTGAATTTCTTCAACTAAACGCTCTGACTGATGCTCTTCACATACCAATAAGAACTGTTTAGGTGCTTGCAATAATTTGGTATGGATATGCTTCAATTCAGCAATAAGTGCATCGTAAGCGGCATCGTCTTGAGTAATTTTAGTAACAAGCTCACCCAACCAGTTCAACGCACCTAAGCCTGTGTTTTGATAGTCGCGTTGAGCTAATGCACTCATATTACGAGAAGCAATCTGCATCGCATAACTATGACCCGCGCCTGACAAACGAGACTGCCAACGTGTCTTACGTTGCTGTAACAACTCAATAATTCGCTCTTTCTCATCGAAGCGAAGTTGTTCAAATGCTAGTTTTAATAAATGAATCGCATCGAACTTCTGAGTTAAAGATTTAGTCGTTAAAGTTAACCAAGCACTAATTTTGTCTTTATCGTCAACTTTACTGCGTAACGAAGCACCCATTCCCAAACCACCACTTACAGCTGTTTGTAAGTTTTGTAGTTCAAGATAGTCATACTCACCTGCACCAACTTCACCCATTAAGATAGAGAGCAAATTGAAATATGGTGAGCTAACAACATCATCAGGAATCTGAATGAGGATTTGTTGATAGTAAATACCATTCGTTCCGGCATGATACAAATTCAACGGCGTATCCATTCGATTACAGATAATTTCACGCAATTGACCTTGTACAATATGCAAGTCAGCAGGAACGTCTTCTAGACCAACTTTAGGTAATAGCTCAAGATTGTCTGGTGTATCTTGACGTTCTTGTAATGCTTTGGTTTTAGCAACGATCTCTGCTTTGTCTTCTTCAGTAAGCTTTTCACCAATCGCAGCTAAACGTGCCTTTTCAGCTTCTTGCTCTTTTATAGACTTGGTTGCATCAGGTACTAAAGTCATTTGGACACGATGTGGGTTATCTAACAAATGTGTTTGAATTAAATTAGATAACCACATTGGGTCTTGAAGTTCTTCTTTGACCTGAGCAATGGCACTATCCACATCCCAAATCTGAATTGGGTCATTATGGTGAATAGCGCCACTTAAACCATTTAAGATCAGGCTTAAACCATATGGTGTACCGTCACCATTAATTTCACGTTGATGCAATTCGATTTGATGCAAAATCGCATCAACTAAAGCTGAATCAATTGGTTTTGCAGCTACTTCACGTAAAATATTTAAAACACCATCTTTAAAGCTTTCTGCATACTCTGGGTTTGAACCTTGAACACCACAGTAGAATGTCATTTCAAAGTTACTGTCATCTACGCCCATTAATGGACCAGTTGACTGAGCATAACCACAAGTTTCTAAATAATGACGTAGTGGCGACGCGGAGTTTTCAAGTAAAACACCTTCAACCAAACGCATACCTAGACGTAGTTTGATATCACTCGCTTGCGGTAACAACCAAGACAATACATGGTAAGTTTTATCTTTTAACTCATCTCCATCAACAGCATAGTTTTCTGTAACTTCTACAGGTGCTGTTAAACGTTTTTCTGGTTTTGAATATAAAGTTGTACCCGCAGCAAACTTATGTAGAGCTAGTTTTTCAAATTGCTCTTGTAACTCATATGCCGTTTGGTTACCGAAGGTCATAAATACCGCATTACTTGGATGGTAATGAGTTTTATAAAATTCGACTAACTGTTCATACGTTAAATCAGGAATATCTTTAGGATCACCACCTGAGTTGTAGTGATATGTAGTTTCAGGGAATAGATGATGAGCCAACTGGTGATAAAGCTGATCAGACGGTGCACTCATTGCACCTTTCATTTCATTGAACACTACGCCTTTATATACAGGCTGATCGTTTTCAAGTTCAATACGAATACCTTCTTGAGCAAAATCAAGAGGATTTAAATTTGCTGAAAAAGCTGCATCAAGATAAACAGAGAGTAAGTTTTGGAAATCTTTCTTATTTTGAGTTGCAAATGGATAGGCTGTCCAATCTGCTGCTGTAAACGCGTTCATAAATGTATTTAATGAACGGCGAATCATTAAAAAGAATGGGTCACGAACAGGAAACTTTTCAGAACCACATAAAGCTGTATGCTCTAAAATATGTGCAGTTCCTTTAGAATCCATCGGTTGTGTTCTGAACGCAACAAGGAATACATTTTCATCATAATCAGTTGCCAAGTGATAATGCACCGCACCTGTGATTTTATGCTTATATTCAGACACTAAAATATCTAATGCTTCAACATGGTGCTGACGTAGCAACTGAAACGCAGGGTGAACAGTTTGAGAAATGGTTTCAGTGACATCTACAGTCATGTGATCTCCTAACATATCGAATAAGTGAATAAGTCTCATTATAGCCTGAGTCGGCTTGAGATTGCCGAACAAAAGCCAAGTAAAATACTATGTTTTTGTTGAGTATTAGTTTTCATGGGCATAGCTTTGATATCAAACACATAGCCCACATGGTTGTATCCTAGCAGAACAAAACCTTTTAATACTATCTATATGCTATACAACACACAAAAAAGCTCATCATTTCGATGAGCTTTTTTTGATATTTGTTAATTAAAAACGATAGCGAAGTGCGACTTGTGCATTTAGCGGGTCACCCATCATATTTGAATCATTTGCTCCACTATGGCCTGAAACAAAATAATCGCGATCAAACAAGTTATTTAGGTTTAAGTTCACATCATAACGTTCACTTTGATAACCTAAAGCTGCATTTACAACAGCATAACCTGCTAAAACGTTTTTGTTGTCTGGCGCACTAAAGCGTGATGATTCACCACGACCACCTACAGCTGCATACCAATGATCATTAATTTGATATTTTAACCACAGGTTAGCTGTGTTGTTTGGCGTAAGCGCTGAGTGATTACCCGTAAATCCAACAGTCGACTTTTCAATCTTACCATTCATATAAGAATAGCCAGCTAGCACTGACAACTGATCAGTCAACTGACCTGTTAATGAAAGTTCAACACCTTTGGTTTTTTGCTCGCCTGCCAATAATGCTTGATTTGGATTAGCTGGATCTTGATTTTGAATATTGGTTTGGCTCATTTCAAACAAAGCCAATGTCACATTCAATTGATCATTTACATCCCACTTTGCACCCACCTCATAATTTTCGGTTTTTGTCGGCTTTAAATCATCACTGTTTTGATAAAAAACAAATGAATCAGCCAAAGGCTGGAATGAACGGTTATAAGAAGTATAGAGTGAAAGATTGCTTATTGGCTGATAGACCACTCCAATTCGTGGAGAATAAGTATTGTCAGTACGGTTTAAGTCTAAATTCGCGCTTGTTTTATCATCACGATCTTGAGATAAATTGTCATAACGTAAACCAACTAAAACTTTAAGCTGGTCTGTAACAGTCATTAAGTCTTGCAGATACACGCCGTAGTTTTCAAAAGTATTGCTATTGTTATTACGTGCAGCTGTAGTTCCTGTATTAATAGGCGCCCAGTACTCTAATTTAGGGTCATATAAATCTGTGGTTGTTTTAGCACCTTGCCAAAGTATCTCATCTTTATGCTGCTTGCTATATTCAGCACCTATTAAGGTATTATGCTTTAAGAAACCTGTATTAAATAAAGCGCTCAACTCTTGTTGAACATACACACCATCTTCATTACGCAAGCGTTTATTTTGAGTCAAAGTAATTTTTGACTTATCAGCAGGATGCGTATCAACACTATATTGACGGTCTAATGAGTAGTTATAGTGGCGAACTGCACCATGATATTTGAGTTGATCATTAAACTCATGGTCTAAGCTGATAGTTTGACTTGAGATTTCAGTGTCAACATCCCCGACTTCTTTACCGTTTAATGCACCATAAAAAGTTTTAGGATTTGTTTTAACAGGTTTACCTGTAATTGGATCTGTCGGAAAACCTTGATCAGCTAAACGGTCATCATGTAAATAGTCGGTCTGAAGTAAAAGTTTAGTTTTATCGCTAATATCCCACTGTACTGATGGAGCCACCGCCTGACGTTTTAAAAAGGCCTGATCACGATAACCATCTGAATCTTCAACTGCACCAGTTAAACGAACCTTAACATTCTCTGCTACTTTTTCATTCACATCGACTTCTGCACGGCGTTGACCTGTAGTACCACCAATCAGGCTCACTTCACGCAAAGATTGATCCATTGGTTTTTTATTAATTTTATTGACCAAACCACCCGCCGAACCACGCCCATAAAGTACAGAGGCAGGTCCTTTTAATACTTCGATTCGTTCAACATTCGACATATCACGGAAATACAATGCATCATCGCGAATACCATCTACATAATTATCTGTGATTGCTGAGAAACCGCGAATCATGACCTGATCACGCTGTCCATCACCGACACTAAAGCTTAAACCAGCAACGTTTTGCAAGGCACCTTGCATAGAAGTCACAGTCTGCTCTCTTAGGATTTGTTTAGGAACAACATTTACAATTTGAGGAACATCTTTTAATTGCATAAGTCCCTTAGTAGCACTGGATGCTTGCCCTGCTTCTTGTTTTAAACTGATTTCCTTGTCAGCTTTGACTGAAATTGTTGGAAGATTGGTTACAGCTTGTGAGTCTGCCTCTGCGGCATATACTTGGCCTGTTATAACCCCAAACGATGAAATAAATAAAATAGAACGTTTCATGTAAGTTCGCTATGAATAATTTCAGGCGAAGTTTCAATGAAATACTATACATTTGTAAATATTATCAAGAATCATTATTAATTGATAATATTTATTAAAAGGATTGTTTCAATAGCCTAGTCAAAACATACTTTGTCTGCTAACCGCTGAATTACCTGAATTTTATTCAACAAACTACAGCAAATGTGAGCAATGGTGTAAACTTATAAATCTGATTTTTTACTCTGTGACAACACATATGACAACTGTAGATCTTTTTGCAATTGGTAATGCATTAATCGACCAAGAATTTAAAGTGTCTGATGATTTTCTTAGTCAGCAAGGCTTACAAAAAGGCACAATGCAGTTGTCTGACGGTGAAACACAATCTGCTTTATATGAAAATTTAAAGCAAACTCAAGATTACAAAGGCCAAGCAAGTGGCGGCTCTGCTGCGAACACAACTGTAGCCTTTAGTGCATTAGGCGGTAGCGCTTTTTATGGCTGTCGTGTTGGTCATGATCAATTGGGTGAAATTTATCTACAAGGTCTAAACGAAGCTGGCATCCAAACCACTGCTAAGTCAATCAGTGAAGGTGTAACAGGTACCTGTATGGTACTTATTAGCCCAGACTCTGAGCGTACCATGCATACTTATTTAGGTATTACGGCCGAACTTTCTCAAGATCAAATCGATTTTGAGCCACTTAAAACAGCAAAATGGCTTTATATCGAAGGTTATCTCTCTACAAGTGAAACAGCTCGTAAAGCAGTAAAACAAGCGCGAGAAATTGCAAAAGCTCACGGCGTTAAAATCGCTTTATCTTTATCAGATCCTGCAATGGTTCAATATGCCCGTGAAGGCCTAGAAGAGCTGATGGATGATGGTGTAGATTTATTGTTCTGTAATGAACAAGAAGCTTTAATGTATACCAATACGACTACAGTTGAAGATGCACTTGCTCAATTACGCTTTAAAAACCACACCATTGTGATTACACAAAGTGCAAAAGGCGCTTTAGTTGCAAACCCTACGCAACATTTTCATGTGGCAGGTCGTCACGTAGAAGCTGTAGATACAAATGGCGCTGGTGATGCTTTTGCAGGCGCATTCCTCTATGCATTAAACCATCACGAAGATTTAAATGCTGCTGCACAGTTAGCCATCCTAATTTCTAGTGAAGTTGTGTCGCAATTTGGTCCTCGTTTAGCCATTAATGACTATGCTAAACTTCTTGAAAATTTTCAGAAGGAATGTGCTTGAAATGGAAAGGATCTGTATGACGGAAGAAGTTCCTGAGCGTGAAGCTAGAGCTTTTGACACTTTACAAGGAACGACTATTTTCATTACACAGCGTGATGGCTCATTCTATGCTTATCAGAATTTATGCCCACATTTGCAAACCGAACTTGAATACTTAGAAAATCAATTTTTAGATCAAGACCAAGAATATATTCAATGTTCTACTCACGGTGCTTTATTTAACGTGGAAACTGGTGAATGTATATCAGGTCCTTGTTTAGGTGATTTTTTAAATAAAGTTGAGATTAAAGTCCATTCAGATGGCGGTATTTATATCGTAGACTAAGATCATCAACATTAGAGTTTCTACCATGGCTGATTTCTTTTTTAATTATTATCTTATGCCATTTCATTTAAGTGTTGTGGCTTTGATATTGCTCAGCGTGGTAGAAACCATTGGTATGTATATTGGATTACGTCCAAGCCAACTACTTAAAAAAATTGCACCCGACTGGCTTACTAACTCACCATTACTAAATGTTAAATTTTCTAAAGCTCTAATTTTCGTTTTTTTACTTATTAATTTCAGCTTTGCAGGTTATTTCTTACAACTCTCTTTCTTTGCAATACAGCATTACTTTATAACTCCTTTTTATTTAATTATTCCTGCACTGGTCATCGCAATCTTTTTTACTGTATTCATGATCCACTGTCTTGACCAAGTGATTAAACCAAAGCTCACTCACACCAATTACAATCTGTTAGGACGACTAGCAACTATTTCAAGTGGCAGTGCTAGACCAGGTTTTTCAGCTCAAGCACGCGTAAGAGATGAATTTGGTCAACTACATTATGTTCAAGTTGAACCAGAATATGGTGAATTAGAATTATATTCACAAGTGATTTTAGTGAGAGTTCAAAAAAGCCACTATCTTGCAAAAAAGATTTCGATGTCCAACGACTTATTTGCACCAGACTAATTTTTATACTTTTATACCCTTTTTAAGATTTATCAAAACAATATTTTTTATGGATACTCTTTCTTAACTGAGTCATATCCACTCCCTTCTATTTGTTCAATTTTTATTTTAAACCAACCAAAATACTCAAAATAAAAAATAACCAAGCATTTTAGTTGGATTTAATTTTTATTATTTACAAGTGTTTTAGTTGGATTTAACAATCAATTCAAACCATTTTAGTAAGATATTTTATTTTAAATTATTTAAACACCTAAGTTATTGTTTTAAATAATAAAGATAATTAAGTTTTTATTTAAAATATATTTATTGTTTATTTTTAATATATTTTGATTAATAATAAAATTAATATGTATCGAGATTTATTTTATGAGCCTTAAAAATCTAGATATTAATGCCAAATTAGTTAGAGAAATCACGATTATTCTAATAATTAAAGTCGTGCTTCTCTTAACAATCAAACATATTTGGTTTGATGCTCCCACCATCCCCAAAAATTTCGACAATCAAGTCGCTGAGCATATTGCTGGCGATAATACTTCCCATATTAAGGAGACACGTTGATGATTTCTGAAAGCGTGGTTGATCTTTCGCGGTTCCAGTTTGCGATGACCGCAATGTATCACTTTCTTTTCGTACCCTTGACCCTAGGCCTTGCATTCATTCTGGCTATTATGGAAACCACTTACGTTATATCGGGTAAAGAAATTTACAAGGATATGACTAAATTTTGGGGAAAACTATTCGGTATTAACTTTGCCTTAGGCGTAACTACTGGCCTCACCATGGAGTTCCAATTCGGAACAAACTGGGCATATTACTCACACTATGTTGGTGATATTTTCGGTGCCCCATTAGCAATTGAAGGCTTGATGGCATTTTTCCTTGAGTCAACATTTATCGGTTTATTCTTCTTCGGATGGGACCGTCTGAGTAAAGTACAGCATTTAGGGGTTACTTGGTTAGTTGCCCTTGGCTCTAATATGTCAGCTCTCTGGATTTTAGTTGCCAATGGTTGGATGCAAAACCCTGTAGGTGCAGCATTTAACTTTGAAACAATGCGTATGGAGCTTGTAGATTTCGGTGCACTTATTTTTAATCCTGTAGCACAGGTTAAGTTTGTACATACTGTTTCTGCTGGATACGTAACAGGTGCAATTTTCGTACTCGCAATTTCAAGTTACTACTTACTTAAAAAACGTGATCTGCCTTTTGCCCGCCGTTCATTCGCGATTGCTGCCATTTTTGGTCTTGCCTCTACACTTTCAGTGATTTTGCTTGGTGATGAGTCTGGTTATGAACTAGGTGATGTACAAAAAACTAAACTCGCTGCAATTGAAGCGGAATGGGATACTCACCCTGCTCCTGCTCCATTTACTTTATTTGGCGTACCAAACCATGAAGAAATGCGAACAGACTATGCAGTTAAAATTCCTTATGCATTAGGTCTAATTGCAACTCGCTCAACAACCAAAGAAGTCACTGGTCTAAAAGACTTAATGCAACAGCACGAAGTCCGTATTCGTAACGGTATGCTTGCTTATGCTGAACTTGAAAAACTACGTGCTGGAGACCGCTCACCAGAATTATTAGCTTCATTTGAAAAAAATCAAAAAGATTTAGGCTATGGCTTACTTCTTAAGAAATACGCACCAAATGTCGTGGATGCAAGTGAACAAAACATTCAAGCCGCTGTTAAAGACACCATTCCAAATGTCACTGCTCTATTCTTCTCATTCCGTGCAATGGTGGCCTCTGGTTTCTTAATGTTGCTTCTTTTCATTTTAGCCACTTGGGCTGTAGCAAAAAGAAATGCTGAAAATAAACCGTGGTTACTCAAATATGCATTGTTTGCGTTACCACTTCCATGGATTGCAGCTCAAACAGGCTGGTTCGTTGCTGAAGGTGGCCGTCAACCTTGGTCTATTGGTGAAATTCTACCAACTCACTTATCAACTTCAAGTTTAAGTACAGGTGATGTATGGGGCTCTATCCTCGCGTTAGCAGCGTTCTACACTGTCCTGCTTATTATTGAAATGTACTTAATGATTAAATTTGCTCGCTTAGGACCAAGCTCACTTCACACTGGTAAATATCATTTTGAAAAGCAAGAGACAAAAGCAGCTGTTAATGGGGAGGCTTTATCATGATTGAATACGAACTCCTAAAAATCATATGGTGGGTGTTAGTTGGAGTCTTACTCATCGGGTTTGCTTTAACCGATGGCTTCGATATGGGCTCAATGGCACTTATGCCTTTTGTTGGTAAAACTGATAATGAACGCCGTGCGGCTATTAATACTATTGCACCGCACTGGGATGGAAATCAGGTTTGGTTTATTACTGCAGGTGGTGCCTTATTTGCTGCATGGCCAATGGTTTATGCAGTTGCATTCTCGGGAATGTATTGGGCCTTATTACTTGTGCTATTTGCCTTATTCTTACGCCCTGTAGGTTTTGACTATCGCTCTAAACTTGAAAATACAAAATGGCGTAACTCTTGGGATTGGGGACTATGTATAGGTGGTGCCGTGCCTGCTCTAGTTTTCGGTGTAGCGTTCGGTAATTTATTCTTAGGTATCCCTTTTAGTTTAGATAGCACATTGCGCTCTGAATATTCAGGTAGCTTCTTTGCTCTTCTTAACCCATTTGCCCTAGTTTGCGGTATTGTTAGTTTATCTATGTTGTGTGCGCATGGTGGTGCTTGGCTAATGCTACGTACAGACGGCGCTTTAAAACAACGTTCTGCTAAAGCCACACAAATTATGGCAGCAGTATTCTTAATTTGTTTCCTTGTCATTGGTGCATGGTTGTACTTCGGTCAAGTACCAGGTTATAGCTATGCAGCCGCAATTGATCCAAATGCTGCCCTTAATCCTTTGGCGAAACAAGTCATCACAAATAATAACCCCGGTTGGATGAACAATTACAGTAACTATCCAATCACTAAAGTTGCTCCAGTTCTCGCAATTTTAGGGGCACTTATCGCACTCTTTACGGCATCAAAAGCAAAAGCAGGTTTAAGTTTTGCTGGAACAAGCTTAATGATTGTAGGTGCGATCTTAACTGCTGGGTTTGCTCTCTTCCCATTTTTGTTACCATCGAGTGTTAATCCGAACTCTAGCTTAACAATGTGGGATGCTGTATCAAGCCATCGCACTTTAGGCGTTATGACAGTTGCTGCTTGTATATTTGTTCCAATCATTTTGATATATACCACTTGGTCGTATTACAAAATGTGGGGCGTGATTACCAATAAGCATATCGAGTCAAACTCGCACAGCTTGTACTAATAAGGAGAAGCATATGTGGTATTTCGCATGGATTCTTGGAATTTTGATGGCATGTTTTGCGGGTGTACTCAGTGCACTTTATATCGAACATCATCAAGATTTAGATGAGGAATAGATCATGGCAAATGCAATGACAACATCAAATCAACGAAAAGCTCAAGCATTTGCAATGGCCATTTCATTTCTGTTGGCATTGCCGCTTGCTGCAATTTTATTGGTTCATCCTTCACTGATGCTAGATGCAAACGGACACTATAACCATAGTCAGCTTATGCTGGTTATGGTGGGAATTTCCGGAGGGTTTATCTACGGTGTTGGTTTCGTACCGCACTTCTGGTTATGGAAATGGTTATTTAGCCCATGGATAGCTTGGCCTCTTATGCTGTTAGGCTATTACATCTGGTTTTTAACCTAAAAAAAGGACCTCATTTGAGGTCCTTTTTCATTTCAATCAGTTGTATAGGCACAAAAGGGAATCCAACATCTGCTTCATATGGATATGGTTCTACATGACCTGTTTTTGTATATCCGCGTCTTTCATAATAAGCAATCAGTTCTGAACGAACATCTAATACATACATGATCGCACTGTCTAATTCAGGGACTTTTTGCAAAGCAAACTGTTCTGCATATTCCAAAACACAGCGGCCTACTTTCATGTTCTGTAAATTAGGATCGGTACAGAACGTTCCAATCTCAACATTATTATCCTGAAAATTTAACCCGATACACGCAACAATTTTTGAAGAATCTATTTCTGCAACTATTAGTAATGAATTAGACAACTCTAATTGCTGTTGTAGTTGCTCTTGGCTAATACGTTGCCCTTTTACAAATTCAATTTCAGTTGTCCAGCTTCTACCTTGTTGCTCTCTATAGGATTGATTAATTAAATCGACCAATGATGTTATGTCACTCAATTCTGCTAGACGGAAATTTAAATTCATCATAAATATACTTAGGCTATTTAAAATATTATAAAAATAAAGCCGATATTAAATCGGCTTTATTTTGAATAGCAATAATTTAATTTGATTGTTCTGCCAACCAAGCCATAAATTTTTGACGCTCAGCTTTAGAAGATTTCTGCCACACTTCAACCAACCGTTGATCATTGCTTTGCGCAGTACCTGTCGAAGGAACGGTGGCAGCAACAGATGTAGTAACTTGAGAAGTAGATGGCTTGGCAGCAGCATAAACAGCTTGAGGCTGAGGTTTAGAAGGTTTTGTTGTAAAGTCAGCGACCTTACCCAACAAGCCAGTTGCAAACCAAGGTTTTGCTTCGTTGTTTGCACCAGTTTGCTGAACAACTAGTTCATTATTTGAATTATATAAAGCCACTGTTGGTTGCTCAGCATATTTCTTTGCTTGCTCATATTTTTTTGGCACATCAACCATCGCCAGCTTATAAGTTTGGCCGTCTTTTAATGTTGGTGTTTGAATTGTAACCACGCCCGACTTAACGATATCATGCTCACCATTTAAATGTTCAAAATATTCTTGATAACGTACACTTAAGTTTGTTTCGCCGGCATCGACTTTGTAACTATTTTTAGAAGAACGAAATAATCCAGAGTTGACTTCTTGACCATTCACCGCAAGGATTACAATTTCCTCTGGTGCTGTAATTGTAACTGCTGAAAATACTGAACCGCTGAGTAATAAACCAATCGCAGCAACACTTAATCTTAAAGTCATCTGTTCACGTCTCTATAATATTTAATAGTTTGTAAAAACATGAGCAATATGCAACATGATTATGACCATTTTATGACAAGCTTTATTTATACAAACTTAGCCTTAATTTTTTTAAAATATATTATTGAATTTTAGTCATTATCTATTTTAAAACAAAGTTACAACCCATTTTTCAAGCATAAAAAAAAGAGCACCTACAAGGTGCTCTTTTCATCAACTAAACTTAGTTGAATGTTTTAAAACGATCTTCATCGCTAATAAATGCTTTCTCACCAGCAGGAGCTTCAACAGAACCAAATACTAACTGAGCACGTAATTTCCAATTTGCAGGTACATCAAATGCAGCAGCAGCATCTGCGTCAACAATTGGGTTATAGTGCTGCAAAGAAGCACCTAAGCCTAGCTCTGAAAGTGCTGTCCAAGTTGCGAACTGAGCAATTGCAGTTGAATGTTCAGACCAAACTGGGAAATTGTCTGCATACAATTCAAATTGCTCTTGTAAGCTTTTAATAACAGCTTGATCTTCATAAAATAATACTGTACCAACACCAGCAACAAAACTATCAATTTTCGCATTTGTACCAGCAAAAGAATCTGCAGGAACAATTTTACGTAATGCTTCACGAACTAAATTCCAAAATTTAGCATGTGATTCACCATAAAGTGTCACTACACGTGAAGATTGTGAGTTGAATGATGATGGACTATGTTTAACCGCTTCACGAATTGTTTCTTCAATTTTAGTGCGATCTAATGCAACATTTTTACCAATTGCATAAATAGTACGACGGTTTTTAATTTTATCTAAGAAAGTAGACATTTTGTTATTTCCTACCTATTTGATTGACCATTGGCCGTTGTTTGGGAATGAATATAGTCTATGAAACTCATTTCTTATAATCAGCATTAAAAATATGACAGTTCGTTTTATTTTCGCAACAATAAAAAAAGATATTAATATAAAAAAACCTCACTATTTCGTGAGGTCTTATCAACTTAACTAGACATTATTTTTCTGTTTCAAATAATGCTGCTACAAATGATTTCGCCGAGAACGGTCTTAAATCATCAATTTTTTCACCAACACCAATGAAACGAATTGGCACATGAGTACGGCTTGCAATATTGAACAGTACACCACCTTTGGCAGTACCATCTAACTTAGTAATAGTAATACCAGTTAATCCTACTGCTTGGTCAAATTCTTGTACTTGGTTAATTGCATTTTGCCCTGTACCAGCATCCACGACTAACATAATTTCATGCGGTGCGGTTGCATCAATTTTTTGCATAACACGCTTAACTTTCTTAAGCTCTTCCATCAAGTTGCTTTTGTTATGTAAACGACCAGCCGTATCAGCAATTAGTACATCAATACCTTTTGCACGCGCACTTTCAAAAGCATCAAAAATAACCGAAGCACTGTCTGCACCGTGGCCTTGAGCAACAACAGAAATATCGTTACGCTCACCCCAAATTTGCAATTGTTCAGTAGCAGCTGCTCGGAATGTATCACCTGCAGCTAGCATTACTTTTTTACCTTCGCCTTGTAAACGCTTAGCAAGTTTACCAATTGTCGTTGTTTTTCCAACGCCATTCACACCAACCATTAAAATCACATATGGCGATTTATTTGGGTCAATATGTAAAGGCTTAACACGAGGCGCAAGCAAAGCAACCAACTCTTCTTGTAAAGCTTTATAAAGTGAATGTGAGTAAATCAAATCGCCACGAGCGGTACGTTCAGTCAAGTTGGTAATAATTGTTTTAGTTGCTTCAACACCAATATCAGCAACCAATAACTGCTCTTCTACTTCTTCAAGCAACTCATCATCAATTTCTTTACCACCAATTAAGATGTTGACCATACCATCAGTGAAATTACGACGGGTTTTAGTCAAACCATCTTTCATTCGTCCAAAGAAACCAGATTTTGGCTTTTCTGACTCTAAAGAAGGTGCAGTTTCAACAGCTTCTTCAACTTTTACTTCTTGCTTAACAGGTGATTCAACGATAGGAACATCGATAGCAGGTAAATTAGGCAATGTGACATCGTCATCCCCGATCTCAGCATCTATCAAGAATTTATTTTGCATATTCGATTGTTGTTGCATGCCGATTCCTTGAAAAGCAGCGTGTTAAAAAACGGAAAGTTTAGCATAAATTCAAGTTTTTGCCTGCTCCAATAGCGAGCAAAACCTTGTTGAAATAAAGACAATACTTATTGAGTATCTTCTTGCGCTAATGCTGGATATTCTTTGATATGATTGTGTTCAAATTGATAAGCATGCATTAATTTCAGATACTCTGCTCGATGAATCTCAGATTGAGTCATAATCAACTCAGCCATATCCTGAGTTCTAGGATAAGTCGCCTGTCGAGAAAGTTGTACAATTCTTTGGTATTGCTCTGAATTGACAGGACGAAGTAATGCTAAATAAGAAAGTACAAAAATACAGGCAATAATAATAATCACAACTAGATTAAAACATTGCTCTGCCTTTAACTCAGACTTTAATTTAAGAAAATTTTGTTTGAATGTGAGCATGACCTACCTCTAATTTATGTAGTGTAGGGTTCAATGCACTTCAGCACAAGATCAAAATCCAGTAAGGCTAATATTCTTTATCCCTACTGGATCGCAAACTTTAGCTGATGAGAGATCGAATTACAGAGAAGTATAAAATTGCAGCAATAATCACTAAAACAAGGAACATAGCAAAAATGCTCAAACCTTCTTCTGCATCTGCCGGGTGCAATTCATCTTCATCTGCAATTTTTCTGAGCTCACCGTCATATATATTATAGAACTGAGCTTTTTGACTAGGATCTAATTGGCTAGCGTAATCAAAAACGCGTTTCCTTTGTGCCAAACAATAATCACCTAAATGTATTTCTTGATGAAAAATTGCTTCGTCTAATAATTTACGATGATAATGAGCAAGCTCTATTATTTGGTCCTCTTTAGGAGGAGTATCAAAAACAAAGCCATCGATTGTATTTGTCATAGTTATTCTCCTTGTCTTTTATTCTCATATTGATTTTACTCAAAATTATTTGCGAATAATGTTTAATCATGTATCCTAATAGTGAAATAAAGAAAGCTGATCAATAGTTGACAAATCAATTAATCTGTAATATTAGTTTAACAATTCTAAGTTAAATTAGATTAAAGGCAGCGACCTTTAGAAAAAGTAATCATAATTACAATAAGGAGTTTTATATGATTCAACGTATCTCTCATCATGATTTAGAACATGTATACGCAACTGCGGTTAACACAATTCACTCTCAAATGAATTTCCAAGATGCGGTTGCACAGTTAGAAGAAGTTGCTCGTGCTGGTCACGGTAAAGCTGCACTATTCTTAGCAGAATTATACTATCAAGGTTTCCGTGTTGAACGTGACTCCCTGAAAGCACAATATTGGCAGAAACTGGCCACCATGCAAGCATAAAGAAACGTCACCTAGGTGGCGTTTTTTTATGCTATAAAAATTCAATATAGACAAACTAAATTGCTATTTTTCTTGCGCTTCACCAAAGCTTTAGTCGCTTTGTCTTGCTCAGGTGGCGTTTTATACCCGTAAAAACTAAATAAATCATAAGCCCAATAAGCTTCTTCAATAACTAGGAAAACAATATTTTTATTTGGTATTTATCATTGGTATTTCTAGTCATCAATATTTGTTTACGTTTTGACACCTGTTTAAACTGAAATGTCATGTGATTCTCTTATAATAAGCTAGATAAGTTAAAACCTTTAAATTGAAAAATGAATAATTTAAGTAATCTACAACCGGTTTCTAAAGACTTGATGATCAAGATTTATATTTTAAGAACCATGATGTACTGCGGGGTTCTTTGGGGACTATTTGATGAAGGATGGGCCATTAAATCGGATCAGGAAGATTTCATTTTCCCGTTTTGGCTAAATGGAGTTCAGGCGCATCGATATGCTAAAACTCACTGGCCTAATTACAAACCTAGAAAAATCACTCCAAAAGACTTCCATGAATCTCTACTACCGACCTTAACACGGTTAAAAGTTACCCCTGCTTTGTTTAATTCATCTCACCGCAAGTTAAAGCTATCTACTCAGCAAATGCATCATTTCTTTTTTAATCATCCTAAATGGCAGGTAGCTTAATTTTTTAAGCCACCACATATAGAGTGCTTTTTGAACGCTTGAGCATAAAATTTGTATTTGAGTGACTATCGAGTCTTTGCAATTTTCTAAAATCAGGCTAATTTAAATCAAAATGATAAAACAACAGGACAGAAGAAATGACTATCGTTGCACAAGTAATTAAGAACAAATCACAACAAGCTATTTTCACAATCTCACCCGAAGCAACTGTCCTTGAAGCAATCACGATTATGGCTGAAAAAGGAATTGGAGCTTTAGTCGTAGCAGAGGGTGAAACAGTAGTTGGAATACTATCTGAGCGTGATTACACTCGAAAAGTAACTCTAATGGAACGCTCGTCTTATAGCACAACAGTTGCTGAAATTATGACAGCAAAAGTAATCACTGTAGGCCTAAACAATACAGTTGAAGAATGTTTACAGCTCATGACCGATCGTCATTTACGTCACTTACCTGTATTAGAAAATGGAAAACTAGTTGGTTTTATTTCAATCGGTGACTTAGTTAAAGCAGCAATGGAAGACCAAAAAGTTTTAATTGAACAATTAAAGCAATATATTTCTGGCTAAACGTACAAAATAAAAATGGGCGTTAATCGCCCATTTTTATTGTCTTTAAAACTTAAAGATAATTGGTAATTAAAGCAACTAAACGTTCTAGCAAAATATCAGCTTGAGCTTGAGTCATATTAATTGGAGGTAATAAACGAACTACAGAACCTGCTGTTACATTAATAATAAGCTTGTATTCATCACGAGCAATCGCAACGAGTTCAGCACAATCTTTAGGTAATTGAATACCAATCATCATACCAAAACCACGCACTTGTACGCCTTTATCTGCTAATTGAGCACGTAATTGATCAACAATATAGTTACCCACTACTGCTGCATTCTCTACTGCATTTTCCTTCTGGATCGTATCAATTACCGTATAAACCACACGAGAACCCAATACCGTACCACCATAAGTCGAACCATGGCTTCCAGGCCCTAATAACCCTACAGCTTTACCTTGGGTCATTACAGCACCCACAGGAAAACCATTCCCTAATCCCTTAGCAGTGGTTAAAACATCTGGAATAATATTAGTATGTTGATATGCAAAGTATTTACCAGTACGACCATTACCAGTTTGAATTTCATCTAACATCATCAACCAGTTGTGCTGATTACAAAGATGGCGAACTTCTTCTAAATAGCTAAATCCCTGTGGCGCAGTATTAATACCACCTTCACCTTGGATCGGCTCAATCAAAATAGCAACAATATCTGGATGTTGTAGAGCAGCTTCTTGAATCGCTTCGATATCACCAAATGGCACTCGAATAAAGCCTTCTACTAAAGGAGCAAAACCATCTTGTACTTTCTTGTTCCCTGTTGCAGAAAGTGTCGCCAAAGTACGACCGTGAAATGATTGTTCAGCCACAATAATCTTTGGCAGACTTATACCTTGTTGAGTACCAAATTTACGAGCAATTTTGATTGCACCTTCATTTGACTCGGCACCACTATTTGAAAAGAAGATTTCTTCCATACCAGAAACTTCAGCAAGCTTCTGAGCAGCAGCAGTTTGCCAAGGAATTTCAAATAAATTACTGGTATGTACGAGCGTTGCTGCTTGTTCAGCAATTGCTTCAGCAATAGCAGGATGAGCATGTCCTAAACCACAGACAGCAATACCCGTTAATGCATCTAAATATTCTGTACCATCTTGTGTGTATAGATATGCCCCTCGGCCTCGGACAAAACTGATCGCTTGGCGACCATAAGTAGCCATTAAGTGTGTTGGTTGATCAGGTTGTACTGGAGCTAGGGTAATATCAGTCATCACGAACTCTGTCTGTATGAGGTTTTAAGAAGGGTTTATATAAACAAAAACTCGCGCTGATGGAAAGTCTCATCACTCATTTATCTAAAATTTCGTCTGCTTTTTACTATCACTTCGGTTTATACAATAAAATATTGAATATTCTATGCAACTTTAGACAGCAAGGTGGTTTGCAAACCAATGTGAACACCCCCTATAATGCTGCAAGATTAGTTGAGGATCTAC
Organism: Acinetobacter sp. GG2; assembly: GCF_000292385.1. Taxonomy (NCBI): domain Bacteria; kingdom Pseudomonadati; phylum Pseudomonadota; class Gammaproteobacteria; order Moraxellales; family Moraxellaceae; genus Acinetobacter; species Acinetobacter sp. GG2. The sequence goes on along the minus strand of NZ_ALOW01000039.1, from coordinate 183,064 downwards.
ATATGACTGAACAAGCACGTGATACTGAAGCGTTAATTCGCGATCAAATTGCGAAGCATCCCGTTTTACTTTACATGAAAGGCACTCCACAGTTTCCACAATGTGGTTTCTCTGCACGTGCAGTAGAGGCGCTCAGTCAAATTGGTCGTCCATTCGCATATGTGAACATCTTAGAAAACCCTGATATTCGTGCAACTTTACCAAAAATTGCAAACTGGCCTACATTCCCACAGCTATGGATAAATGGCGAACTTATCGGTGGTAGCGATATCATGCTTGAAATGTTCCAAAATGGCGAATTAAAACCATTAGTTGAACAATATAGCGCAGCTCCAGAAGCTTAATAATAAAAAAGCCAATCGAAAGATTGGCTTTTTTATACTCATCAAATTAACAATCACTTATGCCTACATAACGGAACAAACCATCAACACCAAGATCTGATTTTAAAATAGTCAAATTTTTATATGATGTGCTCGTTATCGCTTCAAAAATATTCATATTTGGATCTTCATGTAACTCATCTACATTTTGAGTCATAGATTCTTCAAAACGGTCAGCCACAAATTCAAAGCCTAAATCCATTGCAATAAACAATGTATGTTCACAAGGTTGGACGTATTGCTCTTGTGACCAATCAATAACTGCAAGCTTACAAATTGGGCAAAGAATATTTGCAGTTGCATATTTTAATTCAACTAACTGGTAAGACATACTTTTAAAAAATTTGATAAAAATATATTTTATGAAAAATAACGTATGAACACCATATTTGATTTTTAATTCGAAAAATGACACACAAAACAATTTCAATGTCATTACATTTGCATTTCAAACCATTTGAATTTGCTTTTCGTGTCCTTTTTATATGCTTTTTACAAAAAATTAAAATCAAGCTTTATCGTTGCAAAAATAATAATGTAAAATCTTTAGTGTTGCATAAATAGGATATTTTAATGCTCACCGATCTTGATGATTTTTATTGTTTTGCCCTTGTTGTTGAGCATGGTGGATTTAGCGCCGCTGAACGTGTTACTGACATCCCAAAATCAAAATTAAGTCGTCGTGTTTATAACTTAGAAGAAAATTTAGGGGTTCGCTTAATTCAGCGTAGTTCTCGTCATTTTGCTGTTACTGACATTGGTATGGATATCTATAGACATGCTCAAGTCATGATGAATGCTGCTCAAGCAGCCCATGATCTAGTTGATCACTTAAGTATTCAACCTAGAGGTGTGGTCAAAGTAAGTGTTCCTGTAGATATTGCCCAAAACCAACTCCCAAAAATTTTGCCAGCCTTTTTAAAAAAATATCCTGAAATACGCTTACAACTTATCGTAAGTAACCGCCGTGTTGATGTTATTAATGAAGGTATTGATGTTGCTTTACGTGTCAGATCTAAATTAGATGATGATCCAAGCTTAGTGTTAAGACAATTTTCACTTATAGAGCAAAGTCTATTTGCAAGTCAGGCTTATTTAAATGAATTTGGCAATATCAAGATACCAGAACAACTGAGTGAGCATCGTATTTTAAGCTTATCTGAGGAGCATTTAGACCAACAATTCACTTTACATGGACCAGACAACCAATTGAAAAAAGTCAAAGTCAGTCCAACTGTGATGGGGACCAATCTTTATATGCTTGCCCAACTTGCAAGTCAAAATTGCGGTATTGCCTTATTACCAGAAACAGCTGCTGAAGATTTTGTGAAATCTGGCCAGCTTGTACAAATTTTGCCAGACTGGAAAGCGGCTCATGGTATATTTCATGCAGTTTATCCGTCTCGTAGAGGATTGCTTCCAGCGGTACGCGTATTCATTGACTATTTGGTAGAGCATCTTTCCGAGCATTCATGATATTAAAAAATAAAAAAGTTCGATGAGACATCGAACTTTTTATACTTTTAGCGATTAAATTTTCGGATAGCTTCCCACACCTTCTGGCCATGGTGTCAACAATTCAAAACCTGTATCTGTAACAGCAACCATGTGTTCCCATTGGGCAGATAAAGAAAGATCTTGAGTAGTAACCGTCCAACCATCGTTTAATTCTTTAACTTGAGGTTTCCCTGCATTCACCATAGGTTCAATCGTAAAGACCATACCTTTCTTCAAAACTAATCCTTGTCCACGTTGCCCATAATGCAGAATATTAGGCTGCTCATGATAGACTTTACCAATCCCATGCCCACAATATTCACGAACAATGCTATACCCTTCGCGATGAGCAACTGATTGAATAGCGTAACCAATATCGCCTAAAGTCGCCCCAGGTTTAACTGTGTGAATACCAGCAACCATTGCTTCATAAGTTGTTTCAACTAGTTTTTTGGCATGTGGATTGACATTACCCACATAGTACATACGGCTTGTATCACCAAAGTAGCCATCTTTAATAATCGCTACATCAATATTAATAATGTCACCATCTTTTAAAATTTTATTTGGTGAAGGAATACCATGACAAACCACCTCGTTAACTGAGGTACATATTGTTTTTGTGAAACCGTGGTAACCCACATTGGCAGGGATCACTTTTAAGGTATTTACGATGTAATCATTACAGATATTATCTAAATATTCGGTTGTTACACCGGGTTTAATATACTCACCTATCATTTCTAAAACTTGTGCAGCCAAACGGCCAGAAATCCGCAATTTTTCCAGGTCTTGTTCAGTTTTAATTGTAACAGTAGAAGCTCTCATTCAATTTTATCCTCGTAGACATTGCTTTTACCATGTCTACAAAAATGTAAGTTAATTTCGAATATTTTAGAACGGATGTAGAGTAGGCAGGAAGCTGTAAATGCCCAAATATTCAACATTCATAATAGAAATTGATATTTTTATTTTTACATAATTTTCTTAAAAAGTCAGATATAAAAAATCTTTTCTTTATTTCTTTCAAAGGTTTTTCAACTAGATAACTTAACCACTTGATATTTTTCATATCTCTGAATGATTTATAAGGTCGGAAAAAAAGCTTTTTCACATAAAATAGCGCTTGATCATGCTCTCGTTTGCTCTAAAATTCTTTCTTTTTTGTTAAATTTGATTTATGCAACAACTTCGTACTGGAGATATTATTGCTTTAGGTTTTATGACCTTTGCGCTCTTTATTGGAGCTGGCAATATTATCTTTCCTCCCATTGTCGCTCAGCAAGCAGGTGATCATGTATGGTTGGCAGCCATAGGATTTTTGATTACTGCAGTTGGCCTACCTGTCATTACGATTATGGCACTCTCTCGCATGCAGGGTTCCATTGAAATTATTAGTTCTCCTTTAGGCCGAATAGCAAGTCTGATTTTAACTGTTGTTTGTTATTTATCAGTAGGTCCTTTATTTGCGACTCCACGTACTGCAACTGTTTCATATGAAATCGGTTTTTCATCATATTTTGGAACATCAAGTAGTAGCCTTTTAATCTATAGCGCAATCTATTTTTCCTTTGTAACTGTAGTTTCGTTATATCCAAACAAGCTTTTAGATACTGTTGGACATGTACTCGCTCCCCTAAAAATTATTGCTCTCGCAATTTTAGGAATTGCAGCGGTTATGATTCCTTCGGGCTATGTTCCTGCTCCAATCAATCATTACGTGAACTCTCCTGTTTCAGAAGGTTTCGTAAATGGTTATTTGACGATGGATACTTTAGGCGCTTTAGTATTTGGTATTGTAATTATTCAAGCAATTTACTCGCGCGGCGTTACCGATAACAAACTAGTAACCAAGTATGCCATTATTGCTAGCCTTATTTCAGGTGTTGGTCTTACTTTAGTTTACTTAAGCTTATTTAAATTAGGTTTGGGTAGCCACGAAGTTGCACCAAATGCAGCAAATGGTGCTGTAATCTTACATGCCTATGTTCAACATGCTTTTGGTAATATGGGTTCATTATTCCTAACTGGCCTCATTTTCTTAGCCTGCATGGTGACTGCAATTGGTTTAACTTGTGCATGTGGTGAATATTTTGCCCAATTGACCAAGTTACCTTATAAGCTTTTAGTTTTCATTCTAGTTGGTTTCTCTTTCATTATTTCTAATCTTGGATTGACCAAACTGATTGCCGTATCTGTTCCAGTTTTAAGCGCAATTTATCCACCTGCTATTGTGGTGATTATGCTTAGCTTCTTCTGGAAATTTTGGCATAAGCCGTCTTTTATTGTTGGTTCGGTAACAAGTATTGCTTTCATTTTCGGAATCATCGATGGGCTTAAAGTTGCAGGTTTTGGAGATAATCTTCCTACTTTCCTTCAGCATTTACCATTAAATGAACAAAACCTAGCATGGCTGATCCCATCTTTAATTGTTCTTGCAGTAACAACCCTTATCGACAAAGTTAAACATAAAAACATTTAATCTGGTGTTTTTTTGAAATCGAGTTTTACCCAAACATGATTTTATATATCGAATAAAATGCTGCGTTTACCCAACCAGCATTTTATTTCAAACACCAGTATTTGATGACAATTCAACTATAGATATAATTAATTTTTACTGTAATATTACACTAAAATAATTTTTAGCTTACTCAGGAAAGAAGAGCATAAATGAAAAGTAAATATTATCTGACATTAGCAGATGCAGAGTTTTTAATGGAAGAAGCTCAAAAATATGCAATAGAACATAACTTTAAAGTTAGTATCGCTATTGTTGATGAAACAAGTTCTTTATTACTTATGAAACGTCTAGATGGCGCTTCTCCTCTCAGTACACATATCTGTCTAGAAAAAGCTAAATGCTCATCAATGAGCGGCCGCCCTTCAAAATTTTACGAAGAACTTCTTCAAAATGGCCGTCTTGGTTTCTTAAGTCTGCCAAGTGCTAAAGGTATGCTAGAAGGCGGAAAAGCGATTATTTATGAAGGCCAGATTTTAGGCGCAATTGGTGTTTCTGGTGTCCAATCTTTTGAAGATGCTGAAATTGCACAACATGCCATTGATGTGTTTTTAAAGAAACAAAGCAACTAAAGCAAATTGTAAGAAAAGAGAAATTATTATACTTTTCACCTAAAAAACTTCTCTTTTCTAAAATATTAAGTATTTTATACAAAAATATTTAATATTTACCTTTCTTATACCTTAACTATTTATAAATATAGAGGTTCTCATAAAACTGTTCAAAAAATTTTCAATTGACTATTGAATTAAGCTAAAAATACAAGTACAACATTAAACTTATTCTTGACTAAAACATTTGGTTTTAGCGCAACCACAAGGAGGGATGGAGATGTTATCATTACATTTCAACAAACAAGTCTTCATTAACACTCTGAACAGTAAAGATTCAGTTGTGTATGGGGTAACCACGCTTGCTCTTATGCTCACTTTACTGTTTCAAGGTATGATTAAAGGGAATCTGAAACCCGAGTACTTTGTATACGCCATGGTTGTTTCTTTTGTATTTTGTGTATGGGCCTTTGTCGATCACAAAATGCGAAAATTAGCTAAAAGACGAATGAGTCGACAGAAATAATAGAATTTAAAAAAATGGATGAGCGATCATCCATTTTTTATTTACCTAAAAATAATAGAATGGTTCCCATTAGTAAAATAGCAGTGGCTAATAACTCATTAATAATTAAAGCAATCATCATGAAAGTCATCAACCATGTCGGTAAACTAAAATGCCCTAATCTATGTGGTTGTTTAAACTGATTGCTCGTATCCTGCAAAAAACCATGAATGATATAAACTAAAATTGAGAAACTAAAAAATAGTATATTTGCCAATACACACCATAGAGCTATATCTTCACTTAAAACCGTGAAATAGCTTAATGCAGCCAAAGTAAGTGTAGCAGCTGCATAAAGCAAACTACTTCTATGTGCAATGTCTACATAATAATGTGCACGGCTTAATTCAGAACGGCGAATTTGCCAATATTTCCATACTCCTGTTAACATTCCTATCCATAAAAAGACACCACTAAAGACAATAGCCAACTGTACAGCTTTCGATATTTCCATCATTTCCTTTATTCGTTTTATTAAAATTTGAAGAGCTGTATAACATAAATTTTGACTTTATAGTCACATTTTAATCAAGTACCTTTTCAGAACTCATGTACATTAAGATGAATGATTAAATAATTAGCTTTAAATATATGGATAAGACTTTTGAATCTTTTTGGATTACCTGTAAAGATGGCTATCAACTTGCAGCACAATTTTATCCTGCTCAAGAAAAGAAAGCTGACCACCCTATTCTTATTTGTCCAGCAACGGGTATTACTAAAAACTTTTATCACTCCTTTGCGGCATGGTTAAGCCAACAAGGCCACGATGTATTGAGTTTTGACTTCCGAGGAATTGGTGAATCACTACATGGTACTTTAAAGCAAAGTAGCGCAAGCATTACCGATTGGGGCATATTCGATATACCAGCTGCCATTGATGCTCTATTAATTAAAACTGGAGCAGATCAGGTTATTCTTATTGGACACAGTGCTGGCGGACAATTACTTGGGGTCGTGCCTAATTATAATAAAGTCGCAAAAGTTATAGCCGTTGCATGTTCAACAGGAAATATTAAAGGTCTTAAAGGAAAAACTAAGTTTCTAGCGCCAGTGATGTTTAATCTTATCTTCCCTATTTCTAGTCTCGTTAAAGGCTATGGCGCAACTCAATTCATTGGTATGGGAGAAAACCTACCTAAAAAAGTTGCTCAACAATGGCGAGAATTTTGTAGCCATCCCGGATATGTCAAAAATGCCATCGGTAAGACTATTTTTCATGATTTTCATTCAGAAATTCAGTGTTCAATTACTGCGATTTGGGCTGATGATGATGAGATTGCAACCAAATGCAATGTAAAAGAATTATTAAGTCTATATCCAAATGCAAATAAAAAAATGATTGAACTTAATCCAAAAGATTTAGGATATAAATCAATTGGCCATATGTTGTTATTCAAAAAATCACATCAAAAACTTTGGTCTATTTTAGAACAAGAAATTAATCATTAATCACTGGTTTTATTTTCGCCTCTAAGTCAGTAATCCTACTTAGAGGTTTTTTTGTATTAAAAACGAACTACTTTTTACTTAAATGCGTCGATATACATTTAAAGTTCTGCTAAGGTAATTCATCTGAAGCTGTTGTCAAAAATAAGTAAATATACTTGTTTAATGCATACAGCTTCTTTTTTTCTGTTTTAGCTAAAGCCAAAGAAATTGTTCAAGGATAATTATGCTAGCACTAGAGCCTCAACATATTCATATGAATCAACATGCTGTTGATAAAACACATGCATTAAAGTGTCTAGTAGATATATTAGAAAATGATGGGTTAGTTACACCTGAATATATAACAGGACTCATCAATCGTGAACAACAAAGCGCGACTTACTTAGGCCAAGGTATTGCTATTCCCCACGGTACTCCCCAATCACGTGAATATATTTTAAAAACAGGTATTCGCTTAGCCCATTTTCCGGAAGGTGTAATTTGGGATGGAGAAAATAAAATCTATTTAGCTGTCGTTATTGCAGCAAAATCTGATGAACATTTGCAAGTTTTGCAAATTCTTACTCGCGCATTAATGCATGATGTGAGTGAACAAGTAAAAAATGCTTCTAAACCTGAACAAATTATTGAATTACTACAAGCTCAGCCTCTATCTTTAGCACTTCATGAAAATCTCATTCAAACTGAAATTGATGCGCAAGATATCGAAGACTTATTTTGGACAGCTTCTCAGACACTAAAAAAACATAATTTTGTAAAATGTGGTTTCTTAAGTTCACTCAATCCAGAACAAGCCATCCAATTACAAGATCAAATTTGGTCTATTGCTAGCAATCAATTTGTTCAACAACCTGCTATTAGTATTACTAAACCATCAAACATTTTAGAATTAAATGGGAAAAAGCTAAATACATTAGTTTGTATAGCAGCGAATGATCAGCTCGATAATGCAAGATTTAATCGTTTAATTGATATTTTATTCAACCCAGAACAAGTTGCAGAGTTAGATAAAACCCAAACTCCAAACGAAATTGCCAAAATTATTGGGGCTGATGTTATTCCAGACTGGCCTCAACGTTCAGTGGTATTAGCAAATGCACATGGCTTACATGCTCGACCAGCTACGCACTTAGTCAATTTGACCAAAACTTTTCAAGGTGACATCCAAGTTGCTGTAGATGATGGCAACTTTGTTTCCGCTAAAAGTTTAACTCGTCTTTTAGCCTTAGGTTGTAAACGCGGTCAAACTCTACGTTTTATTGCAGAACCAGAAACCGATGCAGTAGATGCCTTAGATAAAGTGATTTTTGCAGTAGAGCAAGGCTTAGGCGAAGAAGTCGAAGCAATAGCAACAACCAGTCAAGTATCCGAACAGGTTTCTTTACAACCATCTTCATCAAGCGCAAAAACACTAGGAAACAACAACATAGGAATCGCGGCATCGAGCGGTTTGGCTTTTGGACCAGTACATGTGATTAAACCAAAGGTTTATCAATATGAACGTATGGGTTTAAGCGTAAAAGCTGAAAAAGAAAATTTAGATATTGCATTACATGCCGTAAAAAACAATATCCATCAAGTTATTGCCAAATCCGATGTTTCTGAAATTAAGCAAATCTTTCAAGCTCATTTAGAAATGCTTGATGACCCTGATTTGATTAATGGTGTCTATCAAAAAATTAACCACAATCTATCAGCGCCAGCTGCCTGGCATGAGCACATTGAGGCTGCGGCTAAAGCGCAGGAAGCATTACCAGATCGTTTACTCGCTGAACGCGCAACAGACTTACGTGATATTGGTGACCGTGTTTTAACACAACTATGTGGTGAAGTGGTTATTGAAGAGCCTAAAGAGCCGTATATTTTAATTATGCATGATGTTGGGCCAAGCGATGTGGCCCGTCTTAACAAAGACCGCGTTGCAGGTATTTTAACTGCTATAGGTGGTGCAAGTGCTCATAGTGCAATTGTGGCACGTGCTTTAGGCATTCCAGCTATTGTTGGTGCTGGTGAACAAGTCTTGGAAATTGATCAGAAAAGTACCCTACTCATTAATGGTGACACAGGAACTTTTGTTTTAAATCCAGATACAGTTCAAATCGAACAAGCCAAGCAAGAGCGTGAGCAACAGCGTCAAATTCGTGAAGAAGCCGAACGTCATAGCCAAGAACCTGCTATTACTTTAGATCAACACCAAATCGAAATTGCTGCCAATTTAGGTAAAGTTCAAGCAACAGCACAAGCAGTAGAATGTGGTGCAGAAGCGATTGGATTACTTCGTACAGAGCTGGTTTTCATGTCTCATAGCAGTGCACCGAGTGAAACTGTTCAAGAAGCTGACTACCGAGTGGTATTAGATGCACTTGCTGGCCGCCCACTTGTTGTACGAACATTAGACGTAGGTGGTGACAAACCTTTACCTTACCTACCAATTGCTGACGAAGAAAACCCATTCTTAGGGTTACGGGGAATTCGTTTAACTTTAAGACGCCCTGAGCTTTTAAGACAGCAATTAACTGCTTTATTAAAAGCATCGGATAATCGTCCATTACGAATTATGTTCCCTATGATTGGGCGCGTTGAAGAATGGCGTGCTGCGAAAGCGATTCTTGATGAAGTAAGGGCTCAACATCCATGTGACAATTTACAAGTTGGCATTATGATTGAAGTTCCTTCTGCTGCTTTGCTTGCACCAATTCTTGCACAAGAAGTCGATTTTTTCAGTATAGGTACAAATGACCTGACTCAATATACTTTAGCGATTGACCGAGGCCACCCAATACTCTCAGCTGAAGCAGATGGTTTACACCCAAGTATTCTGAACTTGATTGATCAAACTGTTAAAGCTGCCCACAAACACGGCAAATGGGTCGGAATCTGTGGTGAGCTTGCAGCAGATCCGAAAGCTGTACCTATTCTTATGGGATTAGGCGTGGACGAACTGAGTATGTCACCAAATAGCATTCCACTAGTAAAAGCTCAAATTCGTACGCTGAGCTATAGTCATGCTCAAAAACTTGCGCAACAAGCTTTACTGTGTGATAGCGCCCCTGCTGTACGCCAGCTCTCTGAACAAGACTTATAAAATTGGGAATAGTAATGGCTAAAATTTTAACAGTTACTTTAAACCCTGCAATTGATGTAACCATCCAACTAAATGAGTTACAGGTAGGTGAAGTGAACCGACAAGAGTCGGTAGAAATTCATGCGGCTGGTAAGGGCCTTAATGTTGCACAAGTATTAAAAGACTTAGGTCACGATGTAATCGTAACTGGTTTTTTAGGCGAGCATAATCGACAAATTTTCGATACACATTTTACCCAAGCTCAATTTCAACCCGAATTCATTTATATTAATGGCGAAACACGCCAAAATATAAAAATTGCTGAGCATTCTGGGCGGATGACCGATTTAAACGGCAAAGGTTTCTTTGTTTCTGAAACAGACAAACAAAGCCTATTTAATAAGATTGAAGGTCTTTTACCCCAAGTTGAAGTGGTTGCAATAGCTGGTAGCCTACCACAAGGTTTTAGTATTGATGAGTTACAACAACTTATTCAACTAATCAAAAAACAGAATAAAAAAGTTGCATTAGATACCAGCGGTAAAGCTTTGGTTGCCGCAATTGCATGTCAACCTTGGATGATCAAGCCTAATACCGATGAGCTCGTAGAAAGTTATCAACGTCCTGCAACAAGCTATGCTGAACAAAGAAAACTTTTTGACAGCTTAACAAATATTGAGCATGTGGTTATTTCAATGGGTGAAGGTGGCGTAAATTGGCTGCATGCCTCACACCCCCTACATGCTCAAGCACCAAAAGTTATTGTAAAAAGTACAGTCGGTGCTGGTGACTCTCTCTTAGCAGGTATGATTCACGGACTTGTAAACCAACTTTCTCCTGAAGAAACTTTAAAAACTGCGACAGCAATTGCAAGCCATGCTGTAACACAAATTGGTTTTCGAATTCCTAATCCAGAAGTTCTAGACCAATTAAAAGCACAAACTACTATCAATTCATTGAGTGAATCTGATGCAAACTGCTAAACATTTATTATTTGTCACGAATAGTCCGCAACAGCAAGTCAATGCTTTGATTTTAGCTCGTAAACTTGCTTTAGTCGCAACACAACATGGCTATAAACACAGTGTTATTTCACTCGATGAATTTGAATCAAGTGATGACTTTAATCATGTGATTATTATTGGGCAAGAGCCTAAAAACTTAAATATTTTTGGTCAAAGCGATTTAGCTTTAGTATCTATTGAAGATATTAAAGAAGATGCAGATAAAGCACTGTTAACTGCACTTGAACACTCGAAACCAGCGAATGAATGGGATCAAAAACCTAAGCAGGCTTCAAATGCAGCAACTCACTTTGTTGCAATTACTGCTTGCCCAACTGGAGTTGCCCATACATTTATGGCGGCCGAAGCGTTACAGCAAGGTGCAGAGAGACTTGGATATCAAATCGATGTAGAAACTCAAGGTTCTGTAGGTGCGAAGAATATTTTATCAGCACAAGCGATTGCGGACGCCGATATTGTTATTCTTGCCACTGACATTGAAGTCAACACAGACCGTTTTGTAGGTAAACGTGTTTATCGATGCAGTACTGGTTTTGCATTAAAACAAACCGACAAGGCCTTTGCCGAAGCTATTGCAAATGCACAAGTTTTAGAACAAGGTAAACAACAAGCTAAAACGGAAAATAAAGAGAAAACTGAAAAAGTTGGAGTATATAAACACTTATTAACTGGTGTTTCTTATATGCTACCTATGGTTGTTGCAGGCGGTCTGTTAATTGCACTTTCTTTATGTTTTGGCCTGAATGCAGCAGAACAAGCTGGTAGCCTACCAGCTATATTAAAACAGATTGGTGCAGCAGCATTTATGCTGATGGTACCGATGCTATCAGGTTACATTGCATATTCCATAGCAGACCGTCCTGGTCTTGCCCCTGGTTTAATTGGTGGATTATTAGCTGCACAGCTACAAGCGGGCTTTTTAGGAGGCATTGTTTCTGGCTTCCTTGCTGGTTATATCGCATTATTTATTGCTAAAAAACTTAAACTACCAACTAGCTTAGAGTCTCTTAAACCTATTTTAATTATTCCATTATTAGGAACGTTATTTGTTGGTCTCATTATGTTCTATGTGGTTGGTCAACCTGTAGCACATATTTTTGAGTTAATGAAAGATTTCCTCAATAACATGGGCACCACAAATGCCATATTAATGGGAATTATTCTGGCAAGTATGATGTGTATTGATTTAGGTGGCCCAATTAACAAAGCAGCTTATGCTTTTACGGTTGGTTTACTTACAACCAATACCTATATGCCAATGGCAGCCACTATGGCAGGTGGTATGGTTCCTGCAATAGGTATGGCAATTGCAACCTTCCTCGCTAGAAATAAATTTAGTACAGGCGAGAAAGATGCTGGCAAAGCTGCTTTCGTGCTTGGCTTATGCTTTATTTCAGAAGGTGCAATCCCATTTGCAGCAAAAGACCCAATGCGTGTTATTCCAACTTGTATTTTAGGTGGCGCAGTAACTGGAGCACTGGTTGCTTTATTTCACTGTGAACTCGTTACCCCACACGGCGGTGTATTTGTACTTCTAATTCCAAATGCAATTAATCATGCTTGGTTATATCTAGCAGCAATTGCAGCTGGAAGCATCGTAACAGGTGTAAGTTATGCCATCCTAAAAAGGAACCAAGAAGAAAAACTATTAACAAACTCATAAGTTAATAAAAAGGGAGAATATTAATTCTCCCTTTTTATTACTAGCTAATTTTTAATGTTGAATTTGAACTGCTCGCGCCATAATTTCTTCTGGAAGATCTTGGGCTAATACCACTGCAAGAGTTGGTTTTTGGTTAGACTCTTCTTTCAAGTTTTGAGCTTCTAAAACTGCATTTACGTCTTTAGGAGCTAGCCTAAACATTGCGCCAGTAAATGGGTCGACAATTAAAATTCCAATTAAGCCACCAAAAAGAATGTTACCTAAATACCACCCACTTAATGTTCCAGTCACTTCTACGGTTTTAGTTTGATAACCAGCTTTACTGAATGTTATTTCGTATTTTTCAGGCTTAAAGTATCCAGCTCCCTTTTTCAAACTAACCGTAACAGGTGTTTGACCAGTATGTATTTTCATACCTTTTCTGTTTTTTATCTCTATAGATGCTGATTCAGGCACACTCGTAAACGTAACGATCTGTGAAGGGCCAGTTATGATACTCGCACAGCCATTCAAACCGATAGTGAAAGCTAATATTGAACTGACTAATATTTTTTCATCATGAATACGCAAAAATTTTCATTGCTAATTTGAACGCGCACTATACCAAAAATAAACAAAAAAACAACAATGAAACAAAACTTAATTATCAAAAAATTAATCTAATATTCAAGTTAAAATAATTAATCAAAAAAGTTAAAACCTTTAAAATACAATAAAAATTAAATTACTTAATAATCAAATATTTATGAAGATATTTTTTTATTTAGTTAAGTTAGTGAATGAATAATGTTAAATATCTGGTAAATTTTTTAGCTGTAAATATAGAATAATTACTTGATTATATTAAATATTTCTTTATTAAATGCATTTATTTTTTATGATTATGACTTTGTAGACAAAAAATATTTAGAGAAATGTCACGTTCAAAACAATTTTTTTTTTCTAGGATTCTCTGGCAAAGAGATATCGTTCATTTTACGAACAAGCGAGCAGCCAAGTTCAAATCAACGGTAAGAAATAAGTTTTATCAGATTAGTAAAATTTATAGTTTGTCCTTGTTAAATCAAACAATATAAATTTTGCTCACGACCTAAAGTCCTGATATAACTTGCTTAGTGAAACTATATTTTTCAACTATTAAGATTAGTTTCATAAAATGCGATCCACCAAGGTATGGGGAAAAGTCAATGACAAAGAAGTATGCGCGTTTTTTACCTACAACAGAATCTTTCACTCTTGAAGATTTTCCATATTATTGGATTACTCAGGTCCATGCTCAATATGTTCAGAATATTGACAATGCCCTCAAAAAATATGGCCTAGATAATTCTCGTCGACGGATTATGCTTGCACTCAGTAGCAAACCACATGCTAGCGTTTCTGAGTTATCTGACATGATCATCTCAAAGATGTCGACTACAACCAAAATTGTTTATCGCTTAAAAGACGAAGGTTTAGTTGAAACATATTCTTGCCAAACTGATGGACGTATTACACGTGTATATCTTACTGAACGTGGCACTGAAATGATAAATAAAATTAATGACCTGACCAGCGTCGTACTTGAGCAATCTTTTGAAGGCATAACCCCTTTACAGTTAGAAAAAATGATGGAAAGCTTAAAAATGCTTTTAAAGAATCTATCTCGTTAATTACTTTCTATAACTTACTGAATTTTAAAGCCCTCTTATGAGGGCTTTTTTACATTTACTGACTATGACTCGAAACTTAAATTTCATAAAGTAGTCAATTAAACACTATGCGTGTTGACTTGTTCTTTCAACTCCAGTAGAAACTCTTTTCTATTATCTACATCGTAATTTTTGGAAAAATGGCTAAAAGAAAATATAAAAGTGATAAGTTTCAGGTACGTCGTATTAACCGTCAATGGTGGGTACTTGAGAAAGATTTAGAAACTAATTGTTATAATAAGCATGAACAGGTAGCTACAAAAACTTTAGCTAACAATTATGCTGATGACTATATAGAGCAGTATTATATGAACCTTTATATTCAACAACAATTGAAAAAACCAGAAACCGTATAAAAAGCCATCACGGCTTTTTTTATATAATTTAAAAGTTAATAAACAGTAAGATAATAAAAATTATGGCATAAAAAAAACCTACATCTTGGGGAAAATGTAGGCTATAAAATGCACAAAAAGGATGTATATATCCTTTTCGACAGAATGAATTTTACTATAATATAAGGCCTTATTTTATATTACTTTTGTAAACTTAATAGTATTTATTGTATTTGTGCTTAATAATTTAAATTAATTTTTTATATAAATTTTTCTAAGTAAAATAGTGAATTTAAACTAACTTGTGCCTTAAAAAATATTTTATCTCATTTATATATCTCCATAATCTCTTCTTTTTTCTAATATATAAACAACTGTTTATAACAATTTTTTTACAAAAATAAGCATAATTTTTTAAAGTTAAAACTCTATTTTTAGCAACCTAAATAGAATTAAAAATTAATAAATAACATACGCATACATGAGTAATTACAATTATATTTTAGAAAAATATTTATTTAAGCTCAAAAAAAACACCAAATGTCCAGTTTTTATAGCTTTTGTGCTGACGACACAACTATTACAATACAGTTTATAAATAGTTTAATTCTTCAGCAATTTTTAGGCATGTTATGACTTCAATGTCGAACACTACCCAAAAGCATTTTATTGTTGAGCAGATTCCTCTACCGACATGGGTTAGTGATGAAAAAGGCTTAATTTTATATTGCAATACGGAGTGTACAAAATACTGGCACGATACTTCTCCCCCATTATCTCAACAATGGCTAGATTTCGTGTACCCTGCCGATTTAGAAGAAGTTAAAAACAAATGGTTAGATGCTATAAGACTCCAATCAAGAATTGAATTTAAATGTCGTCTTTTACATAAAAGCCATCACTATCGATGGTGTAAGCTTTCAATTCAATTGTCAAAATATCATGAATCTTTGCCTGAAAATGAATGGTTTATTAGTTTTTTAGATATTGATCAAGACATTCAAGAACAACAAAACTTACGTAAAGATATTGATATACAAAATCAAATGCTTGATATCAGTGTCGATTGTATTAAAGTTTTAAATACAGATGGCACAGTCTCTCATATGAATAAATCAGGATGCGTTGCTCTAGGCGTGCCTGAAAATGAAAAAAAATTTGGAATGCCATGGTTAGACCTTTTACCACCTCATATACGTAAACGTGGAAGAGTTGCTTTAAAAAAAGCCTTGCAAGGTAAAGTAGCTCGATTCGCTGGCATGAGTTCTTTACCCAATCAGGATCCTGAACATTGGGACAATATACTTACCCCAATTCAACATACAAACGGCGAAATTATTCAAATATTGTGTGTTTCTCGGAACGTTACTCAGCAATATCTTACTGAGAATCGTCTTAGAGACATTAGTGAGCGAGATGAACTTACCGGATTATTTAATAGACGTTCATTTAAACTACAACTAAAACGTACATTAACTTACTCAAGAGAAACTCAAACCAGCGTAGGGTTACTTTTAATTGATTTAGATCATTTCAAGCACATTAATGACACTATAGGTCATAGTGCTGGTGATCACTTGCTAAAAATTCTATCGAAACGTTTTAATCAGTGCGTAGATCATGAAAGATGTATTGTTGCTAGATTAGGTGGAGACGAATTTGCGGTCATTATTAGTCATTTAAAAGATGAAGATGATATTCAAGGTATCGCTGAAGTATTACTCCAACAACTCAATCACCCTATTACATATGCTGGCAATGTGCTCAACGGCGGAATGAGTATCGGCTGTGCCATTTACCCGCAAGATGCTGTTGATCAGTCGAGTTTATTAAGCTGTGCAGATATGGCATTACATGACTTAAAAGCTCGAGGTCGTGGTGGTATACGTATGTATAACCCCAGTATGATGCAATTAACCGAAGCAATCGCATCTCAGCTTAACATTGCTAGGCAGCTTATTCGTCACCATACCATCCAACCTTACTATCAACCTAAAGTTGATTTAAAAACTCATGCTGTCCTAGGATTTGAAGCATTATTACGTTGGCACACAACATCAGCTCAAACAGGTTTGCCTTCACAAATTGCTGAAGCTTTTAAAGACTATGATTTAGCCAGTAAGATCGGTGAAATTATGCAGCATCAAGTTTTGCATGATATGGCTAAATGGATAAAATTAGGTTTTCAGCCACTTCCTGTATCTCTAAATGCCGCACCAGTTGAATTTTTAAGAGACAATTACGCTGAACGCCTATTAAAAAAGATTTATCAGTTTGAAGTTCCTACGCATTTAATTGAAATAGAAGTTACTGAGCATATGCTTGGTGATCGTGGTTCTGAATATGTTATTCGTGCACTCAATAAACTAAAGCAACATGGGGTACGCATTGCATTAGATGATTTCGGAACAGGATCTTCTTCTCTAACGCATATACGAGACTATCCAATTGATTGCCTAAAAGTCGATTGTAGCTTTATACAAAAGATGCAACATGACCCATCAATTTATGCAATCGTCCAAGCAATTGGCTTACTTGCACCTAATCTTTCCCTCAGGCTAATAGCAGAAGGTATTGAAACACCAGAACAACAAGAGTTACTGCTCCAGTTCGGATATAACATTGGACAAGGTTTCTTATTTGAACAAGCTATTGATGCAAATCAGGTTATATCTATTCTAAAACAAGGTCAGGCTTATATAGAAAGCCACTATTCTATGAATTAGTCTGAATATTCAAAAGAAGTCGCTCGCTTTACACACTAAAAACACACAATAAAAACCATAAAATTGGCGATAATATAATCATAACGATAACTAATTTTTAGTTCTTCAACAATAAATATTGTCACAAGGCAATAAGGAGCAATATATGAGTTATCACCATATTTTAGTTCCAGTCGATGGTTCTCCTACTTCACTTATTGCGGTTAATCATGCTGCAAGTCTTGCAAAAGCATTTAACAGTAAAGTCACTTTAGTATATGCGCTCACTATTGATCCTTTTATTTCAGTTGAAATCATCGATAGTACAGAAATCGCGCAAGATTACTTTAATAAAGCGAGAGCTTCGATTCAGGGCATTTTAGATCAAGCTAAAGAGCAATTTAGTCAACACGGAATCTCTGTTGAAACAAAGATTGTTGAAGGTCAAACAATTCACACAGAAATTATCAAAGCAGCAACTGAGCTAAAAGCTGATTTATTAGTGATTGGTTCTCATGGGCGAAAAGGTTTTAAAAAGTTCTTCTTAGGAAGTGTGACTCAAGCACTGTTAGGAGAAATCCATGTACCAGTATTAGTCGTAACTGAATAAATAAATCTAAACTTGTATAAAAAACCCAGCTATAGAGCTGGGTTTTTTACATAAACTACTTTCCGTTATACGTAAATTTAATAAGAGAACCAGGATTCTCTAAAGTATGCGTTACAGAACCATCGTCTTTTTGCACATTCCCCGCTGTATCGGTCAGTACATATAAAACATTGCCCTCTGGACTTGCAATCACGTCACGATAGCGGTTATTGCTTTTAAACATCGGGATAGCATCATCCAAAGTCGCACTATATGTCGGATCTAGCTTAATACGGAAAATTACCCCACGTTTTAAAGATGGTACCAATAATGTATTTTCCCATCCCGGAATCGCTTTTTTGCCTCCCGTATATACATATGCCGATGACGGTGCAACCGTTGGCCAGCAGACATAAGTCATATCACCACAAGTTGGATCATTGTAGTTATAGGTATCTTGTACGGTATATAACGTTTTTAAAGGTGCTACAAAGTTTTTCCCAGTCCATTCAGACTCTTTAGTCACTGGAACGCCTTCGGCTACTTTTACTCCATTTTGACCCAAATCTTTAATTTGTGATTTATTAGTCGCAGCCGAATAGTTGGCATAGGCATAGCCACTATCGTCTTTATAACCAGCTACATTTGGCCAACCATAGTTCCCACCTTTTAAAATGAGATTAATTTCATCATCAGAATTTGGGCCTTGCTCAGACTGTAAAAGCTTTCCGTTTGGAGCAAATGCCAAACCTTGTGGATTACGATGCCCTAAAGTATAGATATGACTAACTACCCCATTAAAGCTTGGGTTATCTTTAGGAATACTTCCATCCAGATTTAAGCGTAATACCTTGCCCATATAGGTATGGTAGTCTTTGCTATTCAGCTCTTGCTGAGTTGGGGTATGCTGCGCCTGATTTGGTAAAAACAAATAAGCCAACTGGTTACGACCTTGGTCACCAATTGTATAGTATATTTTTTGATCTGGACCAATAACAAGACGGCCAGACTGATGGTCTTTCGATGATGGTAAGCCTGCAATCAAATCGACAGGTTTTTCAAATGTATCTGTTATTTTATTATAGGTATACCTACGGATAATCGTTTGGTTTGGTAGTTCTTTATCTGTAGATTTTGGATTTTTAAAAGTACCCGAAATATAGATATAAGGGTTATATTTAAAATCAGGATGAAAGGCAAAGCCTAATAAACCATTTTGTCCATCTGCATCATTCACAATTTCAGGAACCTGAAACACTGTTTTTGCACTACCAGACTCAGGATTGACTCTTATAATCTTTCCCGTTGCTCGTTCAGTTAACCAAATCTGATTGTCTGGCCCCCATAACAAAGCATGCGGTTTATTTAAGTTAGACAAAATAACTTTTTTATCAAAATTTTCTGTTTTTGCTTTAGCAAATTGTGCAGGGGTAAGAGGAATATCAGCAAATGCTGTATTGAATGCAAATATCTGGGCAGCACCCATTAAAGCAATTTTAGTCAATAAATGTTTATTCATATGTCCACCTTATAAATTTTCAAAATTTACGAGAATTTTTAAACTTTTAGCAAAAGTTTGGTACATGCTCTCTATATGATTTGTATTATGATGAATAGCACATTTATTAAAATCCAAATTTATGAAAGGCTCTGTTGCATAAAAGTAGCTATTAAAAAGAGCTCAACATCTTTATAAACTTCTTTTAAGTTAAACAACTTAAATTTATTCTTATCTCTTTTATTAATTTTTAGATCTTATGCTATTCCTCAAACACTTTTAAATGCTTCAAACTCAATATCCATGATTCTTACGCCACCTTAAGTTTACATCCTCTTATTTCTTGTAAATAACTCATCACTGTTTAGTGATGTCGTGTAGTTACGTGTGAAGGGATTGCTATATTGCTTCAGGTTTTGGGTGGTATGGCCGGTTGTGCCATGATTGGTCAATCAATGATTAATGTAAAACCGGGTGGCCGCACACGTTTATCTACTTTCTGCTGTGGAGTTCACTAACACAATTTCAAAACAATCCTAAAAGCAGTAATGTTGTTATGATTGCTACAGTTATCGTGGTAGTTGCCACTCATAACTTAGCGTTAGGCGTATTGACGGGCGTATTACTTTCAGCACTTTTCTTAGCAAATAAACTTGAAAATGATATTCGTATAGAAACCTCCTTAGAAGGTGAAGCTCGTCTGTATAAGTTAAGTGGTCAAATATTTTTTAGTTCATCTGAAAAACTTATGCAAAGCTTTAACTTTAAAGAAGATATTAAAGAAGCCATTATTGACCTTACCCATTCTCATATTTGGGATGTGACTTCAGTTGCTATGCTAGATTCTGTAGTAAATAAATTTCAAAAGAACAATATTAAAGTAACTGTTCGCGGTCTAAATGAAGACAGCTCAATCATGATAGATAAATATGGTACTCATGCAAAAATTTAAAGAAGGTCCTTCGGGACCTTTCTTTTTACGTTTGAGGAGCAATTATATAAAAATATAAAAGCATACTTATTAAAACAATAAGCATAACAGTCAAATAAGTACCAACTGTATTAAAACTTTTTAGAAACTTCAAAATATCCATAAAATCATAGAAAAAACCAAACTTTTAAAAATTATTTAAAAATTCAATCAAATTATCAACCATAAGAATTTTACAATTTATTCAACTACAAATTTTTCGTATCAGAAATGTATAAATATATTAATTATTGATTTAGTTCTTAATAAAAAATACCCCCATATTAAAAAATATGAGGGTATTAAAAAAATAAATAACTTTACAGACGCAGTATATGCTTGAACTACTATAATCGCTTAAAGATGTATTTTCAATACCTCTTTGATAAATTTAGTGACTTATTACTATAAATATGAACAAATTTGATGCTTTTATGTACTAAAATATCTTTCAATAGCAAAGTTTAAAAATAAAAAAGTCCGCATCTTGGGAAGCTACGGACTATAAAACTCATCTAAGCAACAGCTAAACAATTTGTCGCGTAGAGAGAAAACACTATCTTTTTAATCTAATCGAGATATTAGTTTAGGTCAACTCTAAAGCATATATATCAATAAAAAAGTTAATTAAATGTGACAAAGTTTACAGTTCAAACCACACATAATAAACAATGAATATATATTATTAAAAGTTAAATAAATATATATAATCTAACTTTAGGTTGAAGTAATTGATTTACCATATAAGGTCTAACAATCATTTAAACTCGTCTATACACTTAAGTTAACAATTGAGATGGTAGCACTCCCTTTTATAAAACAAGGATAAGTTTTTGATTTTTAAAATCTATAATTTATCTAATTTAATTCCCAAAGTTTTCTATTTCGCATTTTCGATTTTATTTAAATATATACTTAAAGTAATAATCTAAAATAGAATAATGATTAACTTCTGAAATAATATCTAATGACATAAGATTCTGATTTTGTTTGCACTTATGATCAAAATAGTTTTGGCTTTGCCATTTCAACTCACTTAGCTCCAACTCTCCACACAAAAGCGTACAAGGAATATCAACATTCTCTTCCCGATGAATAGGGCTATATTTTAAAATATCGTCTTGTGATAACTTTAATGCATGGTTTAAATGAGTCGCTTGTATAGGTGCTAAATCATATATTCCACTTAATAAAGCCACCTCAGATAACAAAGGGTGGCTTAAACATAATGCTCCGAGATGCGCCCCTGCTGAATGGCCCACTAATAAAACCTCATCCGTTTTCCAATTCTGCTGTGCAATAAAATCTAGGGCTTTTTGAGTCTGAGCCACAATTTGCGAAATATGGCTTTGAGGAGCCAAGTCATATTCTACAAGTACACACTGCGCTCCTTTTGCCAAAATATACGGTGCTATAAAGGCAAAGTCCGATTTATCACACCACTGCCAATATCCTCCATGTATAAAAATCACGGTTTTATTGGCATGTTCTAAAGGGAAAAAATCCATCGTTGATCGGTTCTGTGAACCATACTTAATATCTTTTACGTGATGATAGGCCTGATAACTTAGCAAGCTTCTATATTGAAAGCTTGCTAATATTTCACCTTCATTTGCTACCGTTGTAGCATTGTCATATTGTCTCATATCGCGATTACTTCAATGTCTCTTCAGTAGACTTAAGACTTACTTTTAAGGTTGAACGTTTTAAGTAGAAGCAAAATATCAGAACAAGCACCAAAGGTACGCCAAACTGTAAAGTAGACTTAAACTCATTGGTAAACCAAGTAGTTACTGTAATACTCAAAATCGCAATAAAACCAAATAGTGAGATGAATCGACTAGCAGGAATTTTAAATTTCAGCTCGATGCTTTGCTGAGCCATATGCTTTCTAAAAAACATATGTGTTACAAAGATGCTGCCCCACGTGAACAATGCACCAAACATCGATAGCGCAATCATGATTGGAAACGCAGAAGCCGGATTAATCGTATAAACAATACTAGCAATACCAATCCCCACCGCTGATAACAACAGTGCATTTACCGGTACACCGTTGCTACTGATTCGGCCAAAAACTTTTGGTGCATCACCTGCACGGGATAAGCTAAACAACATACGAGTTGAAATATAAAGCATGCTATTCATTGCAGATAAGGCAGCTACAATTACAATAAAATTTAAAATGCTATCGGCATATGGAATACCAACAATCCTCATGACCATAACAAAAGGACTTGTTGCATCCGCTCCAATCAAAACCGTCCATGGCACCAAAGTAACGATGAGAAATAAGGACAATAAATAGAATAAAATGAGTCGGAGTGCTGTGCTTTTAAATGCCTTTTTTACTGCTTTTTCAGGGTCTTTTGCTTCACCAGCTGCGACGGCGATCATTTCTATACTTAAATAACTAAATATTGAAATAATGACACCAATCCATACCCCACTAAAGCCATTGGGGAAAAAGCCTCCATGCCCTGACAAATTAGTCACAACTTGCTTCATTCCCTGATTGCTTTGAGTCAAGATACCAATAGCCAAAAGAATAAACACGATAATGGCAAAAACTTTGATTGTGGAAAACCAGTACTCAACTAGTCCGAAGGCTTTAACACTATAGGCATTTACAACAAGTAAAGTTAGTGAAAAAAAACCAATCCAGACCCAAGAGCCTACATTGGGGAACCAAAGCTTCATATAGTCAGCTACAGCGGTAATCTCGGTACCTACAGCCAGTACAATACAAGCCCAATAACAGTAGCGAACTAAAAAGCCAGCAAGTGGACTCATATAATGTTCTGCATACGCCCCAAATGAGCCAGAAGTAGGATGCTGAACCGTCATTTCAGCCAAGCAAGCCATAAGTGCAAATGCAATTAAACCACCAATCGCATAGCTGACAATGACTGCAGGACCTGCAAAGCTAATTGCAAATTTGCTTCCCATAAACAATCCGGTTCCAATTGCTCCACCAATGGCAATCATACCCATCTGTTTTGCAGATAACTTTTTATTCAGCCCAGCTTCTCTATTTTGTATTTCATCAAAACTACTCATAAGCCCTCCTAGCCATTTGTTTTATTTTGATTCCTTAAAATCAGGTCACTTCACCGCGAACTAAATAGCGCTTGTTTTTCCATTCACTATTCAACATAGTTTCTTTTAAGTGCTGTACTGCATTCCAAATATCTTCAAATCCTAAGTACAAAGGTGTAACACCAAATCTCAACACCGCAGGTTCCCTATAATCACCAATCACACCACGTGCAATAAGCGCTTGAATAATTTCATAACCGAATTCATGGCGATAACTAACGTGACTACCACGATATTTATGTTCTAAAGGCGTAATTAACTCAAAACCAAATTCAGAGCATTCTTGCTGTACCAGTTGAATGAATAAATCAGTTAATTTCAGAGATTTCTCACGGATTTTTTGCATATCGGCATGTAGGAAAATATCTACGCCGCATTCAATAAGACTCATAGAGATAATGGGCTGTGTTCCACATAAATAGCGACGAATGCTATTAGCAGGCTCATAATGCTGTGCCATATCAAATGGTTTCTTGTGACTCCACCAGCCAGATAAAGGTTGCCAAAACTGATCACGGTGCTTTTCATTGACCCACAACATTGCTGGAGAACCAGGACCACCATTTAAATATTTGTAGGTACAACCAATCGCAAAATCACTGCCGCTTTGGTTTAGGTCCATTGGAACAGCACCAACGGAGTGACATAAATCCCAAATCACCAAAGCTTCTTTAGAGTGAATCTGCTCATTAATAGATGGCATATCGTAGAAATACCCAGTACGGTAATTCACGTGAGAAAGTACCACTACAGCAACATCTTTCTCTAACGCTCGAGCTAAGTCTTCTACGCCATCAATCAATTCAACTTGATAGCCCTTTTGAATTAAATCAATGAAACCTTCAATAATATAAATATCTGTTGGAAAAGCATCTTTCTCCGCAACGATGATTTTACGTTCAGGATTTTTTTCAGCCTGAATTTTTACCGCTGCTGATAAAACTTTAAATAAGTTCAGTGTAGTTGAATCTGAAATAACAACTTCACCTTGTTCCGCACCAATCAGTTTAGCGACTTTGTCACCCAATCTTGTTGGTAATCCCCACCAATCAGCCTTATTCCAGCTATTGATCAAATCTTCTCCCCATTCTTGGGAAATAATGTGCTGGGCGACAGCCAAAGATTTCTTTGGTCTAGCACCTAAAGAGTTACCATCTAAATAAATGACTCCTTCTGGCAATGCAAATTCATCTTTAAATTTTTTGAGCTCATCTTCCTGATCCCAATATAGACACTGTTCACGAGTAATCATTTGGTATTGCACCTATTTCAACATTTCCTTTGTATTTGAATTTTATCACGCCAATTCTTGCGATTTATTCGATAATATTTGATAAAAAATGACTAATTTCGTATAAAATTCTAATTAAAATTAAAAAATATGGATGGAATTCGAAAATGAATGTCGATGCAATCGATCTAAAAATTTTGAAATATTTACAAGATAATGCCCGCTTAAGTAACCAAGAACTTGCTGATCTAGTCAATCTCTCAGCATCTGCTTGTCACCGACGTGTCAAGATTTTAGAAACCAACGGGATCATTGAAAAATATCAAGCAAAAGTTAACTACGAAAAATTAGGTATAAAAATTGAGGCCATAGTTGAAATTAAACTTGCTCAACTCACTGAAAATGATCACCAGTTTTTTTTAAGCCAGATCAAGAATTTTGATGAAGTTATTAATGCTTATATCATTACAGGCGAATCTAATTATGTCCTGCATGTCGCCACTAAAGATCTAGATTCTTTTTCTCACTTTGTTATTAATACACTCAATAAAATTAAAGGAGTGGTAAGCATTAATTCTAAGATTATCTTACAGAAAATTATACAAAAGCCACTGTAGACTATATGGTTAAATTAAAATTATATTTAAAGAGCTTTTACTATGATCGAAACCGAACGTTTAATCTTAAGACAATGGAAAGAAACTGATGCCGCCCCCTTTATCGAAATGGGATTGGATAAAGATGTTATGCGTTTTTTTCCAAAGCTTTTATCTGCTACTGAAAGTATAAATTTAATTCAAAGAGCATCGGCCCTTATTGATGAAAAAGATTGGGGATTTTGGGCTGTAGAATTAAAAGAAAGCCACGACTTTATTGGTTTTATTGGCCTACACGACCAACCAGAACAATTTGATTTTTCCCCTTGCATTGAAATTGGCTGGAGGATTGCTACAAAATACTGGAAAAAAGGTTATGCCACAGAAGGAGCAAAAGCAGCATTAGACTATGCCTTTAATGTGCTTAATAAAGATAAAGTGGTTTCTTTTACAGCAACAGTGAATAAGCCTTCTCAAGCTGTAATGGAAAGACTAGGAATGCGTAAAGTTAAACACTTCAATCATCCCAAGCTTCCAGATGGGCACGCACTTCAAGAACACGTTCTTTATGAAATATACAATCCATAATTTGAGTTATGAGTATATGAAATAGTGATATGATCAAAGATTACTAATAAATTTAAACCAGAGCTATTCATCAAAGTCATAACCTACCGAAGTTGAATGCTCCCAATACTCATTAATTTTATCTGCAATAGCTTCTTTGTCCATTGTAGTTAAAACATAGAAAAGTTTTGCCTCTTTGTTTTTTCTCAAAATTAATAAATTGTAATAGTCATATTCAGGACCATTTAGCCCTAGTGATGGTTCTTGACAGTGCTTTTCAGCCTTGTAATGCCATTCAAGTTTATAAGTATCAATGCCATTTGCAGCATTGATAACTATGCCATCATTGGCTCCTCCAATAAATCCAATTTTCATTGCCTACTCTAAATTATTATTCGGATAATTTTTAATATAACTTTAAACCTGCACAGTTCAATTTATAAAATGTTTGCCAATACGTGCACTATGTAAATCAAAATAGTGCGATTACTACTTTTATAGACATAAGAGTACTGTTGGTAGATTCCATCATTTAAAGTTAGATTTATTATTTTGAATATATTGATCAGAATTGCGATAACTCAATTTTCATTAGACTCTCCATCTAAAAATAACAATCAAGTCCTTGGCAGCATTTGAGTATATCACTTTTAACAATCATTATTAATCAGCCTCGATAGACCTCTAAATGATGAAATAATAACAAATCAATCCGTTTTTATAGGCTTTAATGCTTATAATCTTAGCCTAACTTTCTTCCTTGTCTATTCAAATTGGAGTCCTTAAAACATGGCTAAAATAGTGCTTTTCGATATGGACGGAACTTTGTTAGATTTGGCTTTTGACGACTTTATCTGGAACCAATGTCTACCTGTACGGCATTCTCAGACGCATCAACTCTCACTAGTAGAAAGCCAAGAAATATTGACCCAGTTTTATCTTAGTAATAAGCACACTCTTTCATGGTACTCCTCAAATTATTGGACGAAAACTACTGGAGTAGATGTTTTAAATCTTCAGAAAGAATTTCAACACAAAATTAAAACACGATCAGGATGTATGGAGCTACTTAATGCTCTAAAAGAACAAGGTTATCAATGTTGGTTAGTGACCAATGCAGACTGCGCAAGTTTACAATTAAAACTTGATAACATCCCTATTCAAGATTTTTTTGATGTGATTGTATCTAGTGAACAAATGGGTTATGCGAAGGAAGATCTTCAGTTTTGGCAAGAGTTACAAAGTTTGCATTATTTTGAACCAGAAACCACTATTTTTTTAGACGATACTCTTCAAGTTTTAAAAACTGCAGAAAAATTTGGTATAAGACACTTGTTTACTATATTACAGCCCTCAACTCTTAAGAGTAAAAGACAGCCACAAGATTTAGAGTATAAAGCTCTAGATCAGCTTACAGAGCTACTGTCTGTTTTGAATCAAACTGATAGAAAGGATAATGATGTCAAAATTGCATGAAAACGATGCTGTAGACACAATGCGTGTCGACAAATGGTTATGGGCAGCACGTTTTTTTAAGACTCGTTCTATTGCTAAAGCTGCAATTGAAGGTGGTAAAGTACATCACAATAATGAGCGTGTAAAAGTTTCTAAAGAAATTCGTGTTGGAATGGAACTTGTTGTTCAACAAGGTTTCGAAAAAAAGACAGTTGTTGTCAAAGCACTTTCCAACACCCGAGGACCAGCTCCAGTTGCACAGCAACTTTATGAAGAAACTGAAGTAAGTATTGCGAGACGGGAGTTGATTGCTTCCCAACGAAAATTGCATAATCTAGCTCGACCTGACCATAGACCAAGTAAGAAAGATCGGCGACAAATCAATCGGTTTAAACAGGATAACGATCAACATTATGAAGACCATTGGTCTTATGATGATGAATAGAAACGTCGAGTTATGTCGCACTCACATCTATAAGATATAGAAGCTAAAGAAAAAATCTGTCACTATTAGCCCTGTGAAACAAGTTGAGATTCAATGCATCCACTTGGGTTAAACGTGATGAACATAGAGTATTGAGGTTTTTGAGATGGATGAGAATAAAAGCAAAGCATTACAAGCCGCTTTGAGTCAAATTGAAAAGCAATTTGGCAAAAATACGGTTATGCGTCTCGGTGATAACACTGTTCAAGCAGTTGAAGCCGTATCTACAGGTTCTTTAACTTTAGACATCGCATTGGGGATTGGTGGTTTACCAAAAGGCCGTATTATCGAAATTTATGGTCCTGAATCTTCTGGTAAAACCACAATGACATTGCAAGCAATCGCCCAATGTCAAAAGTCTGGTGGTACATGTGCCTTCATCGATGCCGAACATGCCCTAGATCCTCAATATGCACGTAAACTTGGTGTTGATATTGACAACCTACTTGTTTCACAACCTGATAATGGTGAACAAGCACTTGAAATCGCCGATATGCTTGTCCGTTCAGGCGCAATTGATTTAATCGTTGTGGACTCGGTAGCTGCCCTTACACCTAAAGCAGAGATCGAAGGTGAGATGGGTGATTCTCACATGGGTCTACAAGCTCGTCTTATGAGCCAAGCGCTTCGTAAAATTACGGGTAACGCTAAACGTTCAAACTGTATGGTTATCTTCATTAACCAAATTCGTATGAAAATTGGTGTTATGTTTGGTAGCCCAGAAACTACAACGGGTGGTAACGCTCTTAAGTTCTATGCGTCAGTTCGTTTAGATATTCGTCGTATCGGTCAAGTAAAAGAAGGCGACGAAATCGTTGGTTCAGAAACTAAAGTTAAAGTCGTTAAAAACAAAATGGCTCCTCCATTTAGAGAAGCTATTTTCCAAATCCTATACGGCAAAGGCACTAACCAACTTGGTGAACTTGTAGATTTGGCAGTTCAACAAGATATCGTTCAAAAAGCTGGTGCATGGTATTCATATCAAGGTAATAAAATTGGCCAAGGTAAGAATAACGTGATTCGTTATTTTGAAGAAAATAAGCAAATCGCTGAAGAGATTGAACGCAATATTCGAGAGCAATTGCTGACCACAGGTACAAATGGCGCAGTACAAGTTGAAGATGACGAAGAAGAGCCAGATCTATTATTAGAATCTTAATTATAGATGAGTCATAAAACGCCCTTCGGGGCGTTTTTTACAAGGAAACCTATATGTTCAAAAGAAACGACGAGCAATCTCAACAGCGTCCCCCACTTACTGGCCAGCGTTTACGATCATATGCTTTTGCTTTACTTACTCGCCGAGACTACTCTAAAGCAGAACTGATTGAGAAATTAGCCCGTTATGCACAAAATATAGAAGAAGTGAAACAACTCGTTGAAGAGTTATCTGAGCAAAACTATCAAAGCGACCAACGTGTTGCAGAGCAAATGCTTGCAAGTCAGATTCGTAAAGGTAAAGGTCCAAAACGCATTCAACAAGCTTTAAAAACCAAACAGATTGAGAACGATTTAATCGCTGATGAAATTCACGAAATTGATTGGGTAGAGCAAGCTTATCAGCTTAAAGTTAAGAAATTTGGAGAAGTGGTTGAAAAAGATCCAAAGCTTAAAGCAAAACAAATTAGATTTTTACAGTATAGAGGGTTTGATTTAGATGTAATTTTAAAAGCAATCCAAAGAAAATTGGATTAAAAGAAAGGTGGCAGCCCCACTAGCAAAACTTCGGCACATCATAGATCTGCTACCGTTGCTACCTTCCGGTCCTGGCGGGGTTCACAGAGTACAATTGCGAAGCCACCAGCGGGGCTACCATTGCAAAACAAAGTATAGAGATTTTTAAAAGAGATGCAACCCTTCTATCCCATTTTCGGCAAGTTTTTGTTTCGATTGATTAATTCACCAACAATAATCGCTTAAAATTTGAAAATGTAATTTTATGAGTTTAAGTTCTTTTTTCATTTTGCATAAAATATGCTTGAAGATTGTAAACTATCCTTGCATTTAAACTGTTAACTGTTTTAATTGCATTGATCAATGAAAAACCTTAGATATTTAGTGAATTGATTTTTATATTCCGGTGTTCAAGGTGGCTTTTATATAAAATTATGGATTTATACACATGCAAATGAAGAAGCATTCTTTATTATTTATTGCCTTAATGAGTACCACTTCTCTATACGCAAATATTCCTATCGAGTCTCGTGGTTTAAGTCAAAATGATGGTAGTGCATCTAATACTTCTTCAAGCAATATTTCAGTTCCCACCAATTTAAACTGGGAGTTGATGCAAAAAAATCAACAATTAGAGAATGATATCCGCACATTAAGAGGTCAATTAGAAGAACAAGCAAATGATATTGAGCAACTAAAGAAAGATCTAGCCAACCGCTATACAGACCTAGATCAACGTTTAGAGCTACTACATCAAAAAGTTGACCCAGACAGTGCGACCCAAGATGATAGCTCAAATACGACTGCCGATAGTAGCGCCACTACAAATACATCAGCACCTTCTTCTCAGCCTACAAATGGCAACAAAGTAGTTGCAGCTCCGCCTACTCCAACCACCTCTGAACAACAACCTAGCGCACCAGTAACAAACGCTCAACCAACCACTGCTGCTCAAAACCAGTCAAATCCACTTGAATTAGAAAAAGCCGCTTATACTGTAGCTTTAGATGCTTATAAACAGGGCGGAGCGAAAAAAGCTATTGCCCCAATGCAAAACTTTATTAAAAACCACCCTAATAGTATTTATACAGGTAATGCTTACTTTTGGTTAGCTGAATTTCATTTAGCCACAGACCCTGTGAACTACAATGAAGCGAAGAAAAACTATAATATTGTTGCGAATCAATATCCAAACTCTAGTAAAGCTCCTCGAGCATTGTATCAACTGTATAGTATTGCAAAGGATGTTGATAAGAATACTGCATCAGCAAACCAATATAAGAACAAATTACTTACGCAATATCCTAAATCTGAAGAAGTTAAATTCTTTAAAAAATAATTTATACATAAAAAAAGACACTGTTAAACAGTGTCTTTTTTTATGTCTTATTAATTAACGTACAATTCCACGCTCTGATTGCTCAATAGAATCAATTAATAATTGAGCTTCTGGAACAGAAGGCAAAATTTCACTTTTAATTTGTTCAACAGCTTGAACAGAAGTCAGTCCTGACTTAAATATCAATTTATAAGCTTCTCTTAAACCCTGAATTGTATTTTTAGACCAACCTTTTCTTCGCATACCTTCAGTATTTATACCAAAAGCATGAGCAGGATTACCAGAAGCCATCACATAGGCAGGTACATCTTTAAGAATTAATGAAGCACCACCAATCATGCTGTAAGAATCAATTTTACAGAATTGATGTATCCCAGAATTCCCGCCCACAATAACGTGATCACCAATATGTACATGCCCAGCGACACCGACATTATTAGCAAAAATATTATGGTCACCTACGATACAGTCATGTGCAATATGCGTGTTTACCATCAATAGATTATGGCTACCTATTTTGGTTAATGCATTATCCTGCACTGTGCCTCTATGTAAGCTGCAATGTTCGCGAATTAAATTATAGTTACCAATTTCAAGCCAAGTTTCTTCACCTTTATATTTGAGGTCTTGGCAAACTTCACCAACACTTGCAAATTGAAAGATTTCATTATTTTGGCCTATTCTGGTAAAACCACCTACTACCACATGAGAATGTAATTTAGTACCAGCACCAATAGTCACTTGAGGACCAATAACACAATAAGGTCCTATTTGAACATCTGCAGCAATTACTGCAGATGGATCAATAATGGCGGTAGAATGGATTAAATCGTGATTGCTCATGCCTGCTCTGTTTTTTGGTGTGAAATCATAATCTCAGCGGTTGCTGCTACAATGCCATCAACGCTAGCTGTACAATTATATTTGTAAATGCCGCGCTTCTGCATTACCAACTCAGATTTTAATACAAGTTGGTCACCTGCAACTACTTGTTTTTTAAATCTAACTCTTTCAGCACCAGCAAACAGGAACAAAGAACCTGGTTTTGGCGTTTCATTGTTCATAATAAAACCAAGAACACCTGAAACTTGAGCAAGTGCTTCAACAATTAGAACACCAGGCATAATTGGATATTCTGGAAAATGTCCTTGTAAGAACTCTTCATTGATAGAAACATTTTTATAACCAACAATACTATTGTCAGTAACTTCAGTCACACGATCAACCAACAAGAATGGATAACGATGCGGCAAATATTGACGAATCGTTTGAATCTGCATTGGTAATTCAGGGATGGCAAATTTAGGGGTAGTTGACTCGGTCATAATATTCTATTTACGCAAATTAAAAGTTGATTCAAGAGACTCTATTTGAGCTTGTATATGATCAAGTCGTTTAGTGATTTGGGTCAATGGCACATCTGCTAATTGTCGCAAGCGTACAACAGTCTTTTTCCAATGACTATTTTCAAATAATCCAATTCCCGATGAATAAGTTCCTGCAACAGAAATATTTTTTGTGACCATTGACATTGCAGTAAAAGTCACATTATCGGTAATTGAAAGGTGACCTGATACTCCACATGCTCCACCTAGAATACAGTTTTTGCCAATTTTTGTACTTCCAGCAATACCACACTTGGCTGCAATAGCAGTATTTGAACCAATATGAACGTTATGTGCAATTTGCACAAGGTTATCAATAATTACTCCATCTTCCAAAATTGTATTATCAAGTGCACCTCTATCAATACTACAATTTGATCCAATTCGAACATCATTTCCAATTAAGACCGAACCTAGCTGAGCAATACGATGCCACTTACCTTGATATGGCGCAAAGCCAAAGCCCTCACCTCCAATCACAGTACTCGAGTGTACACGCACACGATCTTGTAATTTAGAGCTACCCGTAATAGTGACATGAGAATCGATAAAACAATCTTTTCCAACTTCTACATAATCATCAAGTTTAGTATGTGACTCAATGATCGTATTATCACCTACCACACAATTTTCACCAATAACCACATAGTGACCAATATATGCCGTTTCCGAAATAATAGCAGAAGGATGAATTTGAGCAGTGCTTTCTATCCCCGTTATGGAAACCTTTTTATCAAACACATGAGTCAAAATTGCAAATGCAAGGTAAGGATTCTCAACAATAATGAAATTATGTTTTTCTGGAAGAAGTTCTTTTAAAGTAGCTGTAACAATGAAGGCACCAGCATTACTCATTTTGGCTTGCTCAAGATATTTCTCACCATTTATAAAAGTAATATGGTTTGAATTAGCTTTTTCTAAACTTGCCAAGTTCGAAAGTTGAAGACTACCTTCACCAATTAGCTCACCTTGAACCAGATGAGCTAATTCATCTAAACGATATTGTTGCACTTTCATTAATTTATTTCATTGAATTAACCTTTTGAATCATTTTATCAGTTAAATCATACTTAGGGTCATAGGCAACAGTTGAATTTTTATTCAAAACAAAGTCAAGATTATTTTCTTTTCGTAACTGTTCAGCAGCTTGCTTAACTCTTGTTTCAAACGTTGTATTCATACTTTGTAAGCTAGTTTGAACTCTAGATTGTAAGCCTTGTTGTGTTGAATTAAATTCATTTAATTTCGATTGATACTGAGATTGCAATTTCTTAATATCATCTTCTTTCATTTTTTGGCCTTGAGTTTGTGCTTGACGTTGAAGTCCTTCCAACTCTTTACCCAATTGCTCAAGTTTAGTCGTTGTAGGTTTCACAGACTGGTTTAAGCTTGCATTTTGTTGTTTCAAATAAGTACTACTTTCAACAACTTTAGCTAGATCAATTACGCCATAACCAGCTGCATTAGCTGCCACTGAAGCTACCGTTAAACCCAATCCTAATATTAATGCATTTAATTTTTTCATATAATCACTTTCCTTATTTCGTTGCTCAATGAAGTCGTACTTAGAAAGTACGACCAATTTCAAACTGGATTTCTTTAGTTTCATCACCCGGTTTATCATTTAACGGGAATGCATAGCTAAGTGACAATGGTCCAATCATAGTAATCCAGGTTACACCCACACCCACGCTATAACGTAAGTTACCTAAATCGAAACCATAATTATCTTCACAATACTTCTTAACGTCTGTAATTGTCTGACCATTAATCCTCATGCCTTTATCGCCATATACAGAGTTATTAATGTTACACTTAGTATCAAAGACCTGACCACCTTCAGCAAACAGTACAGGACGTACCTGACGAGTCCAATCTCCTTTAAATGGCATAGGTAATGCTAACTCAGTTCCAAATTGAACTAGAGCATTACCACCCACATTTTCAGGTGAAGGATCATTTTGCTTTGTTTCTTGTAAATTTACACTAGCATATTTAGGCCCCAAAGTACTGTTGTCATAGCCTCGAACAGAACCATAACCGCCCGCGTAGAAGTTTTTATAGAATGGTAAATCGTTACCATAACCAAGCTTACCATAACCACGAAGTACAAAACCTGAATTACCAATCGGTAAGAATGCTTGCGTATCATAAGTAAGTTTTTGGTAGTCAACATCACTTCCTGGTAAGCCTATTTCAAGACCTAAACGGTGAGACATACCAGATGTTGGGAAAATCGGTCTATTTAACGTGTTATATGACCAACCTAAGTTTAAATTATAAGTAAAGAATTCACCATCAAAAGCACTATTGTAATCTTCAAATCCACCTTGACATGTATCAGCTATTGATTCATTTGTTTTAGGATCTGTCTCTGTCTTACCACTTGGACACCAAGTCGACTTACCAGTTGCTTTACCACCATTTGCTAATAAATAATCACGTACATAGGTAGAAACATAAGGACCAGTGGTGACTTTAGTATTATCAACACCAACAGAAGCACTTAAACTTTGGTTTTCATCAATAGGATAACCAAAACTTAAACTACCACCCACACTATCGGTTACATAGTTATTAACGTTATAGTTATCATTTAACTTAGTTTTACGATAATAAACGTTATACCCACGGCTTACACCATCAATGGTGAAGTATGGGTCAGTGACACTTAAATTATAATAATCTTGAGTTTCTGAACGAGACAAATCAATTGCAACTCGGTTACCAGTACCCATGAAGTTGGTTTGACTAAGTCCTGCTTGGAACGTGATACCACCATTTTGCGAATAACCTACCGCCAATGTTGTGGTACCTGAATGTTGTTCTTCAACATTTACATTCAAATCGACTTGATCAGGTGAGTTTGGAATTCGGGCAGGTTTAATATCAACAGTTTTAAAGAAACCTGTACGCTCCAATCGAACTTTAGACAAGTCAATTTTTTCATTACTTGCCAAAGCACCTTCCATCTGACGCATTTCACGACGTAATACTTCATCAGAAGTTTTGCTATTACCAGTGAAATTAATACGACGTACGGTAACTTGCTGACCTGGATTAACATAATAATTTAGGTCAACAACACCAGTTTCATTATTAATTTGCGGAACAATATTTACATCAGCAAAGTAATAACCTGCGTTACCATACTTACGTAAAAGTAATTGCTTAACAGCATTTACCTTTTCTTGAGAATAAGTATCGCCATCTTTATAAATTTTTAAAGCTTGCAATTCTTCAGGCTTATAAAGTGCATCACCCAAGAATTTAGTTTGGCCAAATTTAAACTGATTACCTTCCTCAACTGCAACTTCAATAAAGATATGTTTTTTATCTTCACTAATATTAAGCTGAGAGTTATTAATATTGAAATTAATATAACCCTTGTTAAGGTACATAGCACGTAATGCTTCAAGGCTTGCGGCCATTTTTTCACGCGCATAGCGGTCATTACGTGTAACGATTGAAGCCCAGCCGCTTTCTTTAAGAGCAAATGCTTGCTTGATTTCACTATCTTTAAAAACAGTATTACCAATTACATTGATATCAAAAACTTTTGCTGCCGTTCCTTCGTTGAAATTAATTTTTAATTCAACGCGGTTGTTTGGTCTCGCAACGGTATCAACAGTAACGCTAGCATCATAACGACCTTGTTGAGTGTATTGCTGCTCTAATTCTGTTTGAATGGTTTGCAAAGCAGATTTCTTAAAAACCTCACCCTCTGCAACACCCATTTTTTTAAGGCCTTGTTCTAACGCCTCTTTAGGAATAAGTTTATTACCTTTAAATTCAAGTTTTGAAATAATAGGGCGTTCAATAACATTAAAAACCAAAGTATCGTTATCTTTTGACGCTTTAATATCATCAAAAAGACCCGTGGCATACAATGTTCGAATTGCTTCGGCGATCATCGGTTCATTAACGCGATCGCCACTGTTGATTGGCAACATGGTATAAACATTTGCAGGAGTAAGACGAACTAAACCGTTTACACGAATATCTCTAACAACGAAATCATCAGCTGCATATGCTTGTTGTACCGCTGCCATAGCGCTAACAAGTGCCAAAGGCATTAAAAAATGTGTGTGCCGCATGCCAGTTTTTTCCAGTAAGTTATAAATCCATACACGTTTACAAACGCATAAAATCATTAAATAAAGCTAAAAGCATCATACTACCGAGCAGTACCATACCAATTTTCAGACCAAACATTTGTATTTGTTCAGAAACAGGCTTTCCTCGAATAGCTTCAATGATGTAATACACTAGATGACCACCATCTAACATTGGAATTGGTAATAAATTTAAAATTCCAAGGCTTACACTCATCAATGCCATGAAAGAGATAAAAGTTTGCCATCCCATTTCTGCACTTTGCCCAGCTACTTTTGCAATAGTGATAGGTCCAGAAAGATTTTCCAATCCAATAAGTCCTTTTACCATTTTCACTATTGAGTTCAAAATCATGCTCGAAATCTGGCCAGTTTTATCAAGAGCCATTTCAAAAGCTTGTATTGGAGTATATTGGATTGTTTGCTTATATTCGTCAGGAATTGTAATTTTTCCAGCGTCACTTTTTACACCAAGGACACCATTTACTTGTCCCATGTTGTCGCGTTTTCCTTGAGGCATCACTTGCAAATGAAC
The DNA here is from genome assembly GCF_000292385.1 of Acinetobacter sp. GG2. Taxonomy (NCBI): domain Bacteria; kingdom Pseudomonadati; phylum Pseudomonadota; class Gammaproteobacteria; order Moraxellales; family Moraxellaceae; genus Acinetobacter; species Acinetobacter sp. GG2. The sequence continues at coordinate 146,075 of NZ_ALOW01000039.1, read as the reverse complement.
CAACTGTTGATGACGCAACACGTCAATATTAAGTAACTTTTCTGGAGAGCGCTGAACAACCTCAACAACATCAAACCAATCTTTCATAGGCTGACCGTCAATCGCAACAATACGATCACCCACTTTCATTCCTTGACGAATTGCAGCACCATCTGCTGTTAAATCTGTTACAACAGCAGGAATTACAGGTCGATAAGGTAAGAAGCCTAATACATCGAGTGCAGATTCATTTTGGTTTTTTAAAAAATCTTTTATCGGTAATACAAAATTTTTCTCGGTGCCTGCACGATTTACATCGATATTTACAGTACCGGTTTCACCTACCCGATCAATCAAAGCAAAATTTAACTTTTCCCAAGTTGCTGTTTCTTTGCCATCAACAGCAATAATTTTATCACCTACATGTAACTGAGCAGCTGCAGCTGGCGAGTTTGGTATAATTTTACCGATTTTAGTATTTAATTGTTGTTGCGCTGGCAAAAATAAAACCCAAAAAAGCAATACGGCAAAAATTAAATTAATTAATGGCCCTGCCGCAACAATAGCAATACGTTTCCATGGTTTTTGACGGTTAAAAGCATATGGTAAATCTTGTTCTGCCACATTACCTTCTCGCTCGTCTAACATTTTAACGTAGCCACCTAAAGGTAAAGCAGAAAGCTGATATTTAATACCGGACTTTTTAGAGGTCCATTTGAGTAAAGTTGGACCAAAACCAATTGAATAAACTAAAACTTTAACACCAAGTTTACGTGCAACCCAGTAATGACCAAACTCATGAATTGCAATTAACGGACCAAGTAAAAGAGCCGCTGCTGCAATCATAAAAAGAGCATTCATTTCAGCCTCCAATACTTGATATATATTGTTGAGCTACTGAGCGAGCCATTTTATCTTTGTCTAAAATGCACTCAATGCTCTCAGCGGCTGCATTCTCTAAATCTTGCAAAGTATGCTCTACCACTTGCGGAATATGTGTAAATCCAATCCTTTCCTTTAAGAATGCTTCAACAGCAATTTCATTCGCTGCATTCAAAATGGTAGGTGCCAAACCTCCTGCACGCATTGCTTGTCTTGCAAGATTTAGTGCAGGAAATTTTTGGGTATCTGGAGCTTGAAAATTAAGCTGAGAATACTCAAATAAATCTAAAGCAGGAACACTTGTTTGTAAACGCTCAGGCCATGCTAATGCATGTGCAATTGGCGTACACATATCAGGATTACCCATTTGTGCTAATGTTGAACCATCAACATACTGCACCATAGAGTGAATAATACTTTGTGGGTGAACAACAACTGTAACAAAATGTTCAGATATTGAAAACAAATGACACGCTTCGATTAACTCTAACCCTTTATTCATAAGAGTGGCGGAGTCAACTGAGATTTTTTGGCCCATAGACCAGTTTGGATGTTTACATGCTTGTTGTGGTGTTACATGTTCCAATTGTTCTAGGGAATGATTTAAAAAGGGACCACCAGATGCAGTCAGTAGTATTTTGGATACACCTAATTGCGGTTGCCCAGTTCTCTCAACTTCTAAATAATTATGAGGTAATGACTGGAAAATAGCATTATGTTCTGAGTCCACTGGCAATAATAATGCCTGATGATCAAGAGCAGCTTGCATCATGATTTCACCAGACATCACCAATGCTTCTTTATTTGCAAGCAATACTCGTTTACCAGCTTTAACAGCTGCCAAAGTAGGTAAAAGACCTGCAGCACCTACAATTGCAGCCATTACAATATCAACGTCAGCATGTGATGCAATATCAATCAGACCATCTTGCCCAATTAAAATATCAATGTCTTGTATGTTTTGTTGCGCAAATAATGTTTTTAATTCAGCTATCTTCAGTTCAGGAACAACAACAACTTTAGGGCGAAACTGTTTGCAGATTTCAACAAGTTCAGAAATTCGACTATGTGCCGAAACTGCAAAAACTGAATACTTATCTGGATGCTGACTTAAAATTTTTAAGGTACTTTGTCCAATAGAACCAGTTACACCCAATATGCAAACAGATTGTGTCATCTATAAATCTACACCAATAAGCTTTAATATATACATTCCCGTTGCAAAAATCGGGGCTGCTGCGAGTAAAGAATCAATACGATCCAACACACCACCATGACCAGGCAACACACGCCCAGAGTCTTTAATACCAGCACGACGTTTGATCATTGATTCAAACAAATCACCTAATACTGAACCAAATACTGTAATTAAAGATAAGATCAGGAATAAAAGTTGTTGAACCCAAGTTAGATTTAAATATTGATATTGCACTACAATCATCACAATCACTGTAGTTAAAATACCACCATACAACCCTTCTACCGATTTATTTGGACTTACTGTGGGTGCCAACTTTCTTTTACCAAATTTGCGGCCTACAAAGTAAGCTCCACTATCTGCACCCCATACAAGCAAGAACAAATACATCAACCACCATGGTGAGCTTTGCCATACTACAAAGATTGCAGTCACTGCTGCACAGATAAGAATTAAACCAATAATATAGAGAGTCGCGTTATACCAACCATCAAATTCAGGAAAAGACTTAACCCAATATACACTAACGAGCCAAGTTAAAATTGAAGCAGACCATAGCAACAATGCAATGTCATGAAAGAATAAGGCAACACCAGAAACAAAGGCAACAAGTAGACCATAACCCCATGCTTTAGGCTTTACTACCGCACCAGCTTCATGAGGCATTAACTTATACCATTCATACCCCGCAACAGCTGCCGCCACAATCATAAGTACCAACATTGGATAATGTGATTGCGTAGCAAACATACAGCCCAAAACAACTGCAACAAGTACCAATGCGGTAACAATCCGCTCTAACATTATAATTTCTCGATTTTCTCTTGCTGAATTTGTTCAGATGTTTTACCGAAACGACGTTCACGCCCTGAAAATACATTCAGTGCATGATCGAATTCCTCGACTGTAAATTCCGGCCATAATGTATCCGTAAAATACAGTTCCGCATAAGCTGCTTGCCACAACAGGAAGTTAGATATACGAAAATCTCCACCTGTACGGATCAACAAGTCCACAGCTGGCAGATCGTTTAGACTGACATATTTTCCGAACAAATCAACATTTATTTGATCAGCGTCAATTTCACCACGAGAAACTGCTTGTGCAACCTCTTTAGCTGCATTTGCAATATCCCACATACCACCATAGCTAATCGCAATAGTTAATGTCATGGCGTCATGATGTACTGTTTGTTGCTCTGCATCTTCCATTAAGGCAACTAAATGTGAAGGTAATCTAGAACGATCCCCTATAAAACGCAAAGCAATATTGAATTTTTTCATGCGAGGTATTTGCTCATGAATCGTTTCTTCAAGAAGCTTCATAAGCAGATCGACTTCATATTGTGGTCGATTCCAATTTTCACTCGAAAATGCAAAAACAGTTAAAGCACGGACGCTAGTTTTTATACAATGCTCAACAATAGGATCAAGAATATTTTTACCTTCTCGATGCCCATCGCCTTTTTGCATTTGATTTTTCTTGGCAAAGCGGTTGTTGCCATCCATGATGATGGCAACATGCTGAGGAAGATGATACTCTTCTGATTCGGTCATAAAATTAGACCTTCATCAATTCTGCTTCTTTCGCTGCAAGACGTTTATCTACTTCTGCAACATATTTATCAGTAATTTTCTGAATATCATCACCTGCACGACGCTCATCATCTTCAGAGATTTCTTTCTCTTTCAACAGTGCTTTGATATCACCTAAAACATCTCGACGAATGTTACGAATAGCAACTTTTGCATTTTCAGCTTCACTGCGTGCAACTTTTTGCATATCACGGCGTGTTTCTTCAGTTAAAGCTGGTAAAGGCACACGAATTGAATCGGCAGTAATAGGGTTTAAACCTAAATCACTTTCACGAATTGCCTTATCAATTGCAGAAACCATTGTACGTTCAAATGGTTGAACGATAAGCGTACGAGAATCTTCAACACCAACGTTCGCTACTTGGTTTAAAGGCACATCAGAACCATAGTAAGGAACCATTACCCCATTTAAAATTGATGGGTGTGCACGGCCGGTACGAACTTTATTAAACCCTTGTTCCAAAGACTCAAGAGTTTTCATCATACGCTGTTCGCTGTCTTTTTTCAGATCGTTAATCATATGATCTTCCTTACTTATTTATTCAAGGATGTATATAACAAATTTAATTTAGCGCTAGTATAAAGAGCTTTGCAGCACACGTACATTATTTAGTAACGCGCGTACCCTCTTTTTCACCCATTACAACTGATAAAAGCGCACCAGATTTATTCATATCAAATACTTGCAATGGAACATTATGGTCACGGCATAGACAAATTGCTGTTAAATCCATAACGCCTAGCTTCTCATCTAACACTTGATCAAATGTTAAATGATCATATTTGACCGCATCTTCGTATTTGCTAGGGTCTTTATTATAAACACCGTCTACTTTGGTTGCTTTCAAAATTAAATTTGCTTCAATTTCAATACCACGTAGACATGCTGCTGTATCAGTTGTAAAGAATGGATTACCTGTTCCCGCAACGAAAACACAAACTTCGCCCTGGCTTAAATGACGGATTGCATCACGGCTTGAATATGACTCTACAACAGTACCAATTGGTAATGCAGACATAAGACGAGTTCTAATGTTTCGACGCACTAATGCATCACGCATTGCCAAACCATTCATGACAGTTGCAAGCATACCCATCTGGTCACCTGTTACACGGCCAACCAAGCCATCTTTTTGTAACTGGCTACCACGATATAAGTTACCGCCACCAACAACGATACCTACTTGCACACCCAAGCCCACCAAATGTGCAATAGAAAGTGACATCTGATCTAAAACTTGAGCATCAATACCCATATCTTTATTACCTGATAATGCCTCACCAGATAATTTTAATAAAATTCGTGAATAACGGGGGCTTATTGTTTCCGCCATGATTTTGCTCCAAGACCTCTTAAACTGAATACTTTTTGAATCGTGATTCGATTAGACCGATTTAATTTTAATTAACTTTGCAAATAAGTCGTATTCATCCGCATCGGTAATTTCGACTTCCAACATATCGCCTGGTTGAATCGTGCTCTTATCGATATCTTCTACGAAGACATTACCGTCAATTTCCGGAGCATCGGCATAAGAACGTGCAACAGCAACAGGATATTCATCTTCCAAACCATCGACTAATACCGTCATTGTTTGACCGATACGTTTTTGTAATTTGGCAGCAGATATTTGCTGCTGCACTTGCATAAAGCGCTCGTAACGCTCTTGCTTAATTTCTTCTGGCACATGATCTGGTAAATCATTGGCCGTAGCGCCTTCTACTGGTGAGTAGGTAAAGCAGCCTACACGATCAAGTTGAGCTTCAACTAACCAATCTAGCAAAATCTGGAAATCTTCTTCAGTTTCGCCTGGAAAACCAACCACAAAAGTAGAACGGATCACAAGATCCGGGCATTTTTCACGCCACAATTTAATTTTTTCTAGAGTATTTTCACTATGCGCTGGACGCTTCATTAATTTAAGAACGCGTGGGCTCGCATGTTGGAATGGAATATCCAGATAAGGCAGGATTTTACCCTGAGCCATCAAATCGATCACTGCATCAACATGTGGATATGGATATACATAATGTAGACGCACCCAAATTCCAAGCTGACCAAGTGCTTCACACATGTCAAAGAATTTAGTTTTTACTGGCTGTCCGTTCCAAAAATCCAACTTATATTTAGTATCTACACCATAAGCTGAAGTATCTTGTGAAATAACCAAAATTTCTTTCACACCTGCGCGTTTTAACGCAGCTGCTTCTTCTAACACGCTACCAACTGGACGTGATACTAAATCACCACGCATGCTCGGGATAATACAGAAGGTACAACGGTGGTTACAGCCTTCAGATATTTTTAGATAAGCATAATGCTTAGGCGTTAAACGGATACCTTGTTCAGGAACAAGATCAATAAAAGGATTATGTTTTGGCGGTGCTGGTACATATTCATGTACAGCTTCCATCACATCTTGATAAGCTGCCGCACCAGTAACCTTTAAAACGTTCGGATGCATTTGACGAATTTTATCTTCGTCTTTACCTAAGCATCCTGTAACGATTACTCGACCATTTTCACTCATGGCCTCGCCAATTGCATCTAGCGACTCTTGTACCGCAGATTCAATAAAACCACAGGTATTAACAACTACTAAATCAGCACCATCATAATCTGATGCAACTTGATAACCTTCAGTCTTTAACTGAGTTAAAATTCGTTCAGAATCTACCAATGCCTTAGGACAACCTAAAGAAACAAAACCGACTTTGGGGGTCTTCATGAATCTGCGCTCCACTTGAATGCGCGTATTGTATGTCTTTTCTCGTCTCACGCATAGGTGGAAACCCCACTCTTTGTGTAATGCACCAAAATACAACCAATATTTGCACCAAAACTCAATATTGCACCAAGTTGGAACATGATATTATTAGCAAGTAGGCTGCTATTTTTGACCAAAAGATATTAAGAACGATTTTAGCGCGCTTTAATTACGCTTAAAACCTCAAAATAATCCATAAACAAAGTTGGCGTACATTTTGCATCATTCATGTTCTATAACGGTGAATACCGATAACCAATGAAGATGCCATTGCGCCATTTTAAGACAGGAACGATTCGCTAATGGATCAACACACACCTATCGACTATCGCCTTTTGGTAGACAATTTAACTACTGCGATTTTATTAATCGATAGTAATTTTAATATTTTTTATTTGAATTCAGCTTGCGAAGCACTTTTCGACATTAGTTTGCTACGTGCTTCTGGGCAGCCGGTTTTAAATTTACTTCATGCGCCCGATGATACCTTTAATACACATGAAGCTTTACTCAATACTTTAAAAACAGGACAACCTTATACACGTCGTGAAGCTGTGATTAATGTCAACTTTAAAGACTTACATGTTGATTATACGGTTTCACAATTAAATGCAGGTAAAAGTTACCATCCGCTTTTACTTATTGAGTTAAATCCAATTGACCGTATGTTGAAAATTTCTAAAGAAGAAAACTTAATTCAACAACATCAAGTAGCTAGACAGTTGGTTCGAGGCGTTGCTCACGAAATTAAAAATCCGCTGGCTGGGATACGAGGTGCCACTCAATTACTTGCTCGGAGCTTGAATGACGAGAGTTATGCAGAATTTACAGATGTTATTATTAATGAAGTAGATCGTCTTACCAATTTGGCTGACACTATGTTAGGTTCAAGACAACTGCCGAGTTATGAGAACGTAAATGTTCATGAACCTTTGGAACGAGTTCGGTCTTTAATTGCAAACCAAACCAAGAAAAAAATTAAAATTACGCGTGACTATGATTTGTCTTTGCCAGATGTGAATGCTGACCGAGACCAATTAATTCAAGTTATGCTCAATATTAGCGTTAATGCCATTCAAGCGATTACAGAAAATAAGTCATTTTTTATAGATCAAGAACCCGAATTAATTTTACGTACCCGAATTCAACGTCTAGTCACTATTAATGGTGTGCTCAACCGCTCGGCGGTTCGAGTTGATATTGAAGACAATGGACCGGGTATTCCAGAAAGCATTTTAGAATCTGTGTTTTACCCGTTGGTTACAGGACGAGCAAAAGGTACAGGGCTTGGCCTGAGTATTGCACAGAACATTATGCATCAACATAACGGAATGATTGAATGCCAATCAGTTCCTGGAAAAACAATGTTTAGCTTATATTTACCTTGGGAGTCAGACCGTGTCGCGAAATAAAATATGGGTTATTGATGACGATCGCGCCATGCGATGGGTACTTGAAAAGACCTTTAAAGAAGAAGGATTTGACGTCACCAATTTTGAAGAAGCTCAAACAGCACTCGAACGTTTACATCATGATGCGCCCGATGTCATCTTAACTGACATCCGTATGCCTGGTATCGATGGGTTGACTTTTTTATCCAAAGTAAAAAACACACACCCCGACTTACCCGTCATTATTATGACAGCTCATTCAGACTTAGAGTCAGCTGTATCAAGCTATCAAACTGGTGCGTTTGAATATTTACCAAAGCCATTTGATATTGATGAAGCTTTAGCTTTAGTCAATCGTGCGATTTTGCATATCAATAAATTGCAGCAGCAAGAAGCTACAAAAACTGCTTCTCCGCTACAATCGACAGAAATTATTGGTGAATCTCCTGCCATGCAAGAGGTTTTCCGAGCAATTGGGCGGTTATCGCAATCACACATTACCGTTTTAATTAATGGCGAGTCAGGAACTGGTAAAGAGCTCGTTGCACATGCTTTACACAAGCACTCACCGCGCCGTGCCAAACCATTTATTGCACTAAACATGGCAGCAATTCCGAAAGACTTAATCGAAACGGAATTATTTGGTCATGAAAAAGGTGCTTTTACGGGCGCAAATACTCAACATCAAGGTCGTTTTGAACAAGCCAATGGCGGAACATTATTCCTTGATGAAATTGGTGACATGCCTTTTGAGACACAGACTCGTTTACTTCGCGTACTTGCAGATGGTGAATTTTATCGAGTGGGTGGGCATATCCCGGTTAAAGTTGATGTCCGAATTGTCGCTGCGACACACCAAGATTTAGAAAAATTGGTGAATGAAGGTCGATTCCGTGAAGACTTATATCACCGTTTAAATGTAATTCGTATTCATATTCCTAAGCTTGCGCATCGTAGCGAAGATATACCAATGCTTGCTCAGCACTTCTTGGCCCGTGCAGGAAAAGAGTTAGGTGTAAGTCCAAAGATTTTACGTACTGAAACAACAGACTATATGCAACAACTGCCATGGCCAGGTAACGTGCGTCAGCTTGAAAATACCTGTCGTTGGTTAACTGTCATGATTACTGGTCGTGAAGTTTATCCAGAAGATTTACCTTCTGAACTAAAACAAGTGCCACTTCAAAAAACTAGTGAAACTAGTCAGCCAGCCCCGTCTTTTGAGCGTATTTCTTTACATCATTGGGATGAACTATTAAATCAATGGGCAATTCAAAAGCTAAAAAATGGCGAAATGAAGATTTTGGATATTGCAACACCGATGTTTGAACGCACATTAATTAATGCAGCACTACAGCAAACTCGTGGACGCAAACGTCATGCAGCTGAACTATTAGGTTGGGGACGCAACACCCTAACCCGAAAGTTAAAGGAACTAGGAATGGATTCTGCTGATGACGATGATGAGGACGAACATAAAGCAACTTTGTCTGAAGCTTAATTGTAAAATACATAACAAGAGCGGCTAATTGATTTTAGCCGCTTTTTCTTTATATCTATTTATAAGGAAATTAATCTTTAAATTAAAACGTGAACATATAGTTACATCACTAAAAAACTCCAAAAGATCGTGTAAGTTTTTATATTTTAAAATATTTATTCAGTTTCATACTTATATGACTGTTTAGCAGACAATCTAAGAATATAGCAATGTCCATCGGTAAAGATAGTTTTGATATACTAGCTAAGCAGTATTAATCGTTGTTATTAAATTTTATGCATGATCCAGTCCTTGAGTCACATCATCCTATATGTGACAAACCTCAGACGCGCCGCGGTATCGAACGTCGTTTAGCTTTATTGCTAAGCGCAACCGAGCTGTTTTTGGAAAAAGGATATGATGCCGTATCTCTGGACGATATCGTAAATCATGCAGGTGGTTCAAAGGCCTCTATTTATAAATATTTTGGAAACAAAGAAGGACTTTTTACCGCGATTTGTGACTATAAGCGTGAAATGTTTTTTAAAGATGTGTGTATTCCATTTAATCCTGAAAAAAGTACTTTAAAAGAATATCTGATTCAAACGCTCGAACGTGTTTACGTTCATATCATTCAACCGGAACATATCGCGTTTTTACGACTTATTATAGAACAGACAGAATGTAATACGGTCCTCATACAATACCTTTATGACAAATGGGTACACAACTTACAGAATACACTTACTCAAGCATTAGAGTTTGCACATAATGCAGGAGAAATCACATGTCCTTCTCCTTATCATTCTTCACTCATGTACTTTGGGATTTTACGCGATATTGAGTGGCGTATGATTATGGGTATGCCCGCTCTACCCAATGAGAAAGAAGCATTTGATTATATTGAATATTGTGTAGACATTTTCTTAAAAGGCCACCATAAAGTCTAATTCTTTTGCATTTTGAAATGCTTATAGTATAGTAGACTTCTTTTTCTCCACATCCACCCAGCCAACAACAGATAATTGTTGTATTTCAAAGACAATTATTATGGAGTAGCTACATGGCTCTAAGACATTTCCTGACTTTACGTGATCTATCCACATTAGAACTTAACCGCATCTTAGAACGCGCAAGTGAACTAAAAAAAATGCAACAAGGCAATAAGGTTTATCAGCCTTTTGTTGGTAAAGTATTGGGAATGATTTTTGAAAAATCGAGCACACGCACTCGTATTTCTTTTGAGGCTGGTATTAACCAATTTGGTGGTAGTGCCATCTTTTTGTCACCTCGCGACACACAACTAGGTCGTGGTGAGCCTATTGAAGACTCAGCACGTGTTATATCAAGCATGCTTGATATTGTAATGATTCGTACTTTTGGTCACGACATTGTTGAACGCTTTGCATCTTACTCAAAAGTTCCTGTGATTAACGGCCTAACTGATGACCACCACCCTTGTCAGTTACTTGCAGATTTACAAACTTATATTGAGTATCGCGGTAGTATTGAAGGTAAAACCGTAGCTTGGATTGGTGATGGCAATAATATGTGTAATTCATATATTGAAGCTGCACATTTAATGGGTTTTAAATTAAAAATTGCTTCGCCAAAGGGTTTTGAACCTAAACCTGAATTTTTAGCAGAGTTTGGACATTGTGTTGAGCTTTTTGACAACGCTGAAGATGCCGCTGTAAATGCTGACCTTATCGTTACAGACGTATGGGCAAGCATGGGGCAAGAAGAAGAACAAAAATTACGTAAGAATGCTTTTTCAGCGTTTCAAGTCAATGAAAAACTGATGAGTCTTGCACATCCAGATTGTTTATTTATGCATTGTTTACCAGCACATCGTGGTGAAGAAATTTCAGAAACCATGCTTGATCATAAAAATTCAGTCGTATGGGATGAAGCAGAAAACCGCCTACATGCTCAGAAAGCTTTAATGGAATTTTTATTGAATGAAAATTTGAAAAAAGCTTAATCTCGATAGAAAAACAGCATCTTTAAGGTGCTGTTTTTTTTATTTCCATAAAACTCTTATTTTTCTTATTTATTTTTTAAAATTTTTCACGATGTTGCTGAATATATAAACAGTCTATATTTCAACTACACTCTGGAATCGTGTATAACATTCTACACAATAAGCCAAGCCTACTCTTGTAGAGTGCGATTATGACAACCCTTGAAGAATCACTATCTCAGATCCCTGCATTTTCAATTATTCATGAACATTTATTTAGTTCAGCACAACCTTCCGTTGAACAGCTCAAACTTATTAAAGAGTATGGCTGTAGCACCGTTATCAATTTAGCTTTGACAAACTCACCGCATTGTATTGAAAATGAAGATCAGGTTTGTCTTGAGCATGGTTTAAATTACATCCATATTCCAATTGACTGGGAAACACCGTCTTCTGACCAATGCTTATTGGTTTTAGATTTAATTGATCATTTAGTTCAAAATGAAATTGTTTGGGTACATTGTGCCAAAAATAAACGTGTAAGTTGTCTTATGTATGTCTACAGACAATTTTATATGAATATGGACATGCCAACTTCTCAAGATTTACTGCACGAAATTTGGGAACCAAATGAAACTTGGACAGGACTGATCCATAGTATTACCTTACAGCTACAAGGCCGTAAGGCTACCTTAGAACTTCAACAGTCTTTGCAACAAACTGATGATTTAGTTTAATTAGAGATTAATACCGTCGCTGTTGCTAAAATTCCTTCTTGGCGACCCGTAAACCCAAGTTTTTCGGTGGTGGTCGCTTTGATACTAATTTGATTTAAATCCACATTCAAAACATCTGCAATGCTTTGGCGCATCTCTAAATTATGTTTCGCTAATTTAGGACGTTCGCAAGCTACAGTAATATCAGCATTATTCAAACGATAACCACGGTCTAATATTAATTGATAAACGTGTTTTAGCAGTACACGGCTATCCGCTCCTTTAAACTCTGGATCGGTATCTGGAAAATGCTGACCAATATCACCAAGCGCCAGTGCACCGAGTAAAGCATCACATAGCGCATGTAACACAACATCGCCATCAGAATGTGCTTTCAAGCCATGCGTATGTGGAATCTGAACGCCAGCCAAAGTTACGGAGTTACCCTCTTCAAAGGCATGTACATCCATTCCTTGTCCAATACGAATTTGAGCAACCATATCAACTCTTCCCTTTTATAAAAACTTAAGAAATCTTGTATTCAGCTGTTGTGTTTCGCTATAGTACACTTAGCAAAGTAGACTGAAAGTATAAGCGATCATGCCGTCGAATACTGATATGAATCAATTGAAAAGATTAAGTTTTGTCGTGACATTGAGTTGTTTATGCTCACCATTTGTTTTTGCGGAATCTATCGACTGCTCAAATTCAAAATCTGAGCTCAAAATCTGCTCAAAAACCTTTAGTGAAGCGCGTAAGCAACTCAACAATCAATATCTTTCTGCATACTTAGTTACAGATGCCCCCTTAAAACTTCTACAAGATACGCAGACTTTGTGGTTTAAACATACTCAACAATGCAAAAACACTTCATGTTTTCAACAACAGTTTGATATACGTGGGGATGATTTAAACTTTTATGCATCACTTAAGCAAACCCTAACACAGCATTATCTTAAATTTGAAAATGGGCATATTGCAGCTCAACCTGTTCATTTACAAATTCATCAACTTGCTAAAGATAAAATCAAAATCGAAGGATTAGCTTACCGTAATCCGAATAACCGAAAAGATACTCAAACTATTTCACTAATGGCTTATAGCTCTCCTGAAAAGAAAAGTGAAATTTTAGACAACGAACATAACTGCAAATATAAGTTCGATTTCCAAAAAGCTTTACTTGTAGTGAAAACCCAACAAAAAGGCTGTGAACGATTTACTGGTGTTTATAGACTATATGATTAGTTGATATAAAACAAAAAAGCCAGTGAATCTACACTGGCTTTTCTTTTTTAAGTTGGATATTTTTGTAGAATATCTTGACTCACCAAAACAGCTGTCGCTGCTGATAAAGTCCAACCTAAATGGCCATGTCCGGTATTATAAAAAACTCGTGGCTGTTTAGACTGTTTTACGACTGGCAGCATATTAGGCATCATCGGCCTTAAACCTGCCCACGGCACAACATGCTCAGTTGAAATGTCAAAATTACGATTCACCCAATTCACTAGGGGTTGAATACGATCCGCTCGAATATCTCGATTATAGCCGTTAAATTCAGCTGTACCTGCAATACGTAAACGATCTTGGCCTAAACGAGACGTTACAATTTTGGCGCTTTCATCAAGCAAACTCACCCATGGCGCATTTTTAATACTTTTCTCATCTTTCAATTGGACAGTAATTGAATAGCCTTTAACTGGATAAACATTTACACGCTCACCGACCATATCAGCCAACTGATAACTTCCGACACCACCACAAACAACCAGAACATCACCTTCCAATTGAAAGCTATCTGATTGAGAAAGATGAGGATGTTCAGCACTTGGCTGACAATTCAACACTACTTTATCTGTGTGACACTTAATATCAGTCACTTCAAGTCCAAATTTATACTGAACACCATATTGTTTAGTCTTTTCAGCTAAAGCCGTTGAATACTTATGAATGTCTCCAGTTGCATCACTTGGAGTGTAATAACCCCCAAAGTAATCACCAGTTAAAGATGGCTCGATTGTCTTCATTTCCTCTGGTGAAACTGAATAGCGCTCCAAAGTACCTTTGTTTAAGACGTCATTCACCTGTTTGGCAACGTCATAATCAGCCTTACTGTGATACATATGAAGAATACCGCGTTTCTCCAAATCAAATTGAAGCTGCTCTTTTTCAGCGACTTCAAACAAGCGCTTACGGGCGAGCAATGCTAAGCGAACAGTTTCTATGGTGTTAGCCTCATAATTTTTAATATGAGAAAGAAACTCAACTAACCAGCTATATTTGTGCAAACTAAAAGAAGGGTTAAGTAATAGAGGAGCATCTTTTTGCCTCATCCATTTAAAACCTTTTATAACGGTCGCTTTCTGGTTCCAGACTTCTGCATTACAAGCAGATAATTGCCCTCCATTTGCAAATGATGTTTCCATAGCTGGATAAAGATGGCGATCAATCACTGTGACTTGGTAACCTAATTGAGATAATTCATAGGCTGAAGTAACCCCTGTGATTCCTGCACCAATCACAATAACATGTGGCATAACAGACTCCTCTGAAATGCAAAAACATTTCATCAGTACAGCCCATCTGTCATTTGTACCTGAGAGTTTCGACCTAAACACTACCTTTTAGCATTTCGATCTTCCCCTTCGGTGAGTTTATGACTTATAAGTTTTTATTCTTCATGCTTATAAATCTTAAGCTGCTCTCCAGATTTTTTAATTATTACAGTCCTTTTGCCTGAGAGTTTCCGGGCCTGTTGCTCCTTCGGCGGGTTCCTAAGAACCTCTCTCCCGCAATAATTTTGTATTTATATAAGCAATGTATCTGCCACTTTTAAAAAAACGCATTCTTTTCTTGTAAACTTTTGTACAACAATTTAATTAAATAAGAAAGTATTTGATTTAATTATAAAAAAAGGTGAATTATTGAAATTCACCTTTTGCTATTTATTAGAGCTTCCCTTCAAGTATTTGGTCAGAAACTAGACCTTTCCATTGCTCTCGCAAGGTGGGTAAATAAAACTTCTCACCAATTGTGACCAACTCAGCATCAATTAGTGCATGAATTTCGTGCATAAAAATATAATCCAGCGCAACTAAAGAAAGTTGATGATTTTTTTGTGCTACTTTTTTACGTTTAACTTGAGCTTGTTTAATGAGCTCATTTGCAAAATTTTTATCTTTATATGTTGTGATTGCATTTAAACGAAGCTCAATAACACCCCAACCTGCCAACAATTTTTTGAAGATTTCAAAGTCTTTTGTCGTTGATTCCCAAGTTACGTTTTCCAGATTATTATCTTCAGGTAAAACAGGTAAGAGTAAATCACCAGTACTTGGAAAAATCTTTTTAAGATTTAACAGAAATTTAACAGGCTGATCACTTGGGTAATCATTAAACTGCACATGTTGTTCGGTATCTGTTAAATAAATCGAGAGCATTCAAAAATCCTTAGCTAAGCAACTGTTTATTATGTGTTTAATTTCTATATCGCAAAATAAATGCAAATTAAAAACAATACAAAAACAGGATAAGGTGGGCATTTTAACAATTATGACAGCTTATTCAACTCTAAGTTAGTTTGATTAAGCTATATAAGAACAATTAAATTCAATTAACTTTGTAAAGAGCGCTGATATGAATTAATAGCTCAAAAAGTGAGTGCTCATTAAATATACTACAACTCAGCCTCTTATTAAGATTTAATGTTACAATACAGTGATTTACTCAATTTCATCTGGCTCCCAAAGAAATGAATAGATCACAGTTAATTTTATTATTTTTAAGTATTTGTACTTTTTCTTCTTCTGTATTTTCTGAAACGATTACCTTCCCAACTGAACAAGAGTTTTATGACCAAAAATCGAATCGCCATAGAAGTATGCTTGAGATAAACAATTCAAATCATAAGTTTAACGAATCAAAACACAATCCTTTTCGTTCCGATTCAAACAAGAAAGCAGTAGATTTTTTTGAAATTGCCAAACAATATCAAGATGAGAAACCACAAAATACATACTCTCACTCTCCAGATCCAACTGTGAATATGAGTGATCATGACCGAAGTCTCTACTACATTAGAAATCATGATGATATAGGTCTCAAAAGAGATATTCGCATTCAACAATATAGATCATTAAAACAGCAATACGATAAAGGAGTCATTTCCAATGACGAATACAAAGAGAAAGTTTACAAAATTTTAAAATAAGCTTTTATATATTCTGAAGCCTTCTTTTAATGGAAGGCTTCTATAAGAAATTTTGAGATAGAAGGTTAAAAATTATAAAAAACAAAGATTCATAGTAAATAAACAATAAAAATTAAACAGTTTTAATTGTTAAAAGACACCAAACTATTGAGGTCTTCCCTACAAATAAAGGAGAGATCAATGAAGATTCGAGCTTCACGTACCTATTCAACTTATTCAAATCACTATTTTATTTCAAAAGAATATGAATGCAGCGTTATTCCAGTAAAAGGAATGTGCTTTACCGATCTTGGTCTGACCGAAAATGGTGTGATTGAACCGATAGAAATTACAGAGGTCACTATAGATCCAACCTCTAATTCTTATCATGTTCTTTTAGCAAAAGATGCTTATGAATACACGAAAGAAGAACTAAAAAGAAAATTTGAAGAAATGAAAGTAAATGGTTGGGAATATATAGAAGATCTACTGATGTAGCTTTTATTCTCAACCTAATAAGTTAGAGCACATATCAAAAGCTATAGATTTAATGCGTACATATAATAGCCATCAGTAGTTTATCTGTACATTCAGTACAAAATGGCACTACTGATGGCTATATAGACTGCTTATTTACTATTTGGCGAAACCATTTTTTCAGGTTTAACGACCTCGTCAAACTGTTCTGCTGTTACTAAACCAAGCTCAACAGCCACTTGTTTTAAAGTCTTATTCTCTTTATACGCAGTTTTCGCTACTTTTGCAGAGTTTTCATAACCAATAACTGGATTTAATGCAGTAACTAACATGAGAGAGTTATGCAAGAAGTGGTCAATTTTATCGCGATTAGGTTCAATTCCAACCGCACAGTGATCATTAAAACTATTACATGCATCGCCAAGAAGCTGAATTGATTGCAATAAATTATAAGCAATTACTGGCATAAATACGTTTAGTTCGAAGTTACCCGAAGCACCTGCGACATTAATAGTGGTATCGTTGCCAAGCACTTGTGCAACCACCATGGTCATTGCTTCACTTTGTGTTGGGTTCACTTTACCCGGCATAATACTTGAGCCTGGTTCATTTTCAGGAATGCGAATTTCACCAAGACCACAGCGTGGCCCACTTGCTAACCAACGAATATCATTAGCAATCTTATTTAAGCTTACTGCTAAAGTTTTTAATGCGCCTGATGCAAAAACAGCGGCATCACGCCCTGCAAGTGCTTCAAATTTATTAGGAGCAGTAACAAATGGCAAACCCGTTAAAGCGGCAAGCTGAGTTGCTGCCTTAACAGCATAGTCAGGATGAGCATTTAACCCTGTTCCTACTGCTGTGCCGCCCAATGGCAACTCATATAAACCAGTTAAAGCTTGTTGTAGACGTACTAAACCGTGCTCAAGCTGAGAAACATAACCACTAAATTCTTGGCCTAAGGTTAATGGTGTAGCATCTTGCAAATGAGTACGGCCAATTTTAACAATATCGTGAAACTCATCGGACTTCTTCTGCAAAGTCGCTTTAAGCTGCTCTACAGCTGGAATCAGCAATTCATTAATTTGCACACTTGCTGCTACGTGAATAGCTGTTGGAAATGAGTCATTGGTAGATTGCGCACGATTGACATGATCATTTGGATGTACTGGTTTTTGTGCGCCCAGCACTTCACCTAATTTTTGGTTGGCAATATTGGCAATCACTTCATTACAGTTCATGTTGCTTTGTGTACCAGAACCTGTTTGCCAAACTACGAGTGGGAACTGTGAGTCCCATTTTCCTGCAATCACTTCTTCGGCAGCGCCCACAATATATTGACTTAAATCTTGTGGTAACTGTCCTAACTCTGCATTGGTTATTGCGGCTGCTTTTTTTACCAATCCCATCGCTCGAATCATGGCACGGGGTAAACGCTCCTGCCCGATTTTGAAGTTCTGTAAGCTACGTTGGGTTTGTGCTCCCCATAGCGCTTCATTTGGAACTTCAATCTCACCCATAGTGTCATGTTCAATTCGTGTTTGCATAGAAACCTCGGTTATCTGGTTAAAGAACTCACGGGCTGAAGCAATTTTTGCTTTGGCTAGTTAATTTTAGTATCGTACTCAAGCATTCCATTATTGTAAATAAGAATCATTATCTTATCTTCCATTTAATGTGTTTTGATAGAATCTCCATTCATCTTCAATCATTTGCTTTAAAGTTCGTTTCGGATTCCATTGTAATAAAGTTTTTGCTTTTCCTACATTTGCACCAAGTTGAGCCAATTCTTCATGCTTATAAATTGCCGATTGTGTCGGAATTTCAGCTTGGGTCACTTGTGAAATTTCATCTAATAACTGACGAATTGAATGTACTTGGTCATGTGCAATATTAAATGCTTCACAGCAATGGGTTTGATCACGTAGCCATAGTAGAGTTGCACTTACAGCTTCGCATACATCTAAGACATGTAGAAAACTACGCTCTACAGTATGGTCTTCGGTAGACACTTGGTCTTGTAATTCAATTAAATCACGCTGCATGGCTGCTACTTGCAATGCAAGCGGTACAATATTTTTAGGAAGCTGCGCAACATACTCACCTAATACACCATGCTCAAAAGCACCTACAATATTTGATAGGCGTAAGATCGCAATTTTCCATTCATGATCAATTTTATAGGTATCACGGATGATTTCTTCAATCATCTGTTGAGATTTGATATATGGATTTGGATAAGCGTAGTTGAAATCTTGTGTTTCACTCAGTTCTAAATCAGATTTTCCATAGACTGCCAAGCTAGATAAATGGATAAAATGACGAACTCCTGTACGTTGCATCGCACGTAATAGACTCATGATGCAACTGACATTATCGTTATAATATTCGAGCGGTTTTAAGTTAGATTCTTCAATGGATTTAAAACCAGCGGTGTGAATGACCGCATCAATGGAGTATTGTTCAAATACCTTATTCAATGCAGGTGTATTACGTACATCAAGTTTAACAAACGGAACGTACATACCAGAGATGTATTCTAACCGCTCAAGCGTTTGCAAGGTCGAGTTAGCCAAATTATCGACAATAACCACTTCTTGGCCTTGAGCCAACAGACTCAATGCAATGTGTGAACCGATAAAGCCTAAACCACCTGTCACTAAAATCATTGTATACTTACCTTTCTCTTAATGTATCTACGCCCATTTAGACGTATGACCATAGTGAATTCTCAATGAGTACATTACTACTAATAACCTCTGCTCCTACTTCAATCCATGCTTGGCATGCACTGGGCCTTGCTCAGGCACTCAAAAGTAAAAATGAAGACTTTCGTGTATTCTTTTACCAAGATGGCGTTCAGGTTGCGAATGATTTTCAGTGGGTTCCTGACGACCAGCGTAATTTAACGCATGAATGGCAAAAGCTCTCGATCCGACTTCCTGTCTGTGTCAGCGCCGCCCTTGCACGTGGTATTACCGATGCAGAAAATGCGAGTCGCCATCAACTTAGTCATCACAACCTAGCGGACAACTTTGAGTTAGTTGGACTAGGTGAACTTGCTGATGCAGTACAGTCAGCCTCTCGTTTTCTTCAATTCTAAGTTACTTTGTTAACTTAGATTGTTGCTTTTAAAAGGTATATTGTGTGAAAACTGTACTCGTTATTTTGACCCAAGCCAATCTAACCAGCCTACAAGTCAATGAAAGCCTCGCCGCTACTATGGTTTTAGCAACCTTTGGCTCACCAGTCAAAGTATTATTGAAAGATGCAGCTCTTAGCCTCTTACAAAATGAACATAACTTTGACCAGATGCAGCATGCTTTTAAAATTGCTTCAAACATGGTGGATAGCTTTGAGTTTTATGACTTGAGCCCCATTCTTATTGAGACCAAAAATAAACAGCATCCTTTTGTTCAAAACAGTGAGCAGGAGCTAGAGTTTGTTCAGTTAGATACTGAACTCATCCAATCCTTCGATCATGTCTTATATTGGTAGGTAAAGGTGTAAATTTAATGACGCAATCAACACTTTATCTGGTGCAAGCTTCTTATCACCATACTCCTCGCATTATTAAAGAACTTGAAAAACTTTTTCATAAAGACGATCAGATTATTTTTATGGGCGATTCAACCGCACATCTTTCAGTAAGCATTTGTCAGCAGTTTGGCTCAGTTTCTTGTTTGTCTCATGAAAAAGATTTAATTGATGCAGAAACCTTGGCTCACGTTAAGGTATTAAACTATGACCAGTTTGCAGATCTGGTTTTACAATTTAATCGGTGCATTTCTTTGAAGTAATATTGTTAGGCTTATTTTTATGAATTTAGAATTAGATCAAGATGGTCATTTAGTCGACTATACGATTTGGAATCCAGAAGTCGCACAGGAACTTGCCAAATCTCTCGATCTTGAATTAACAGATTGGCATTTTGAAGTTTTAGCTGCGGTTCGCCAATTTTATCAGCAATTTGGGCATTCTCCAGCGACTCGTCCCCTCATTAAATTCTTAATGAAAACTGTCAGTCCTGATATCAATAATGCTGTTTTACAGCAAAAATTTAATACTGGTTTAGTTGCGCGCCATCTCAGTCGTTTGGCAGGTATTCCTAAACCAGCAAATTGTTTATAAATTTTTATGCGAACTTTTTAGCGGCAGCGACACATAAAATTGTTACTGCCGTTACCATTAACATCGACCAACTTACATGTTCATGTAATAAAAGTGCGGCAATCGCGAGTCCCATTAAAGGTTGTAAAAGCTGTAGCTGGCTAATTGCAGCAATACCGCCTTGTGCAAGCCCTTTGTACCAGAAAAAGAACCCGATAAGCATACTAAATAACGATACATAAACCAGCCCTGCTATCGCCGATGTAGATACATCTTGGAAAGATACAGGCATGTAAAAAATAGTAGCAAATAACATAATCGGTAAAGCTAAAATAAGTGCCCAACAAATCACCTGCCATCCACCTATTTTTTTCGAAAGTACTCCGCCTTCTGCATAGCCAAATCCACATAGAATAATTGCAATAAGCATGTATAAATCGCCGATGCCAAAAGAAGCTTCACCCGACAAAAAAAACATGTAGGTAAAGACAACCAGGCTGCCTAAAATTGCAAATATCCAAAAAAATAAATTTGGTTTTTCTCCACCTCTCACTACTGCGAATATGGCAGTAGCGAGCGGTAGAAGACTCACAAAGACAATTGAATGTGCTGCATTCATATATTGCAAAGCAAGTGCCGTAAATAAGGGAAAACCCACCACAACACCTAAAGCAACTATAGCAAGTGGCCCCCAATATTGTTTAGCGGGTCTTTTTTCTTTAAGCAAAAAGATAAGAATTAAACCTAAAATACCCGCAATGGCTGCTCTTGCCGCCGTGAGAAAACCAGGATCAAAACTGGTAACCGCAACACGGGTGGCTGGTAATGAGCCTGCAAAAATCGCAACCCCAATAAAACCATTTACCCAACCATTCATAAACTTTTGCATATTATTCTCCGCAACTATACGAAGAATTTAAGCTGTGATATGGTGTCAAAACCAGATACAAAGCAGTACAATTTCAAAAAACTGTTATGTATAAATAAGCAGTACAGTTAGAGATGGTTAACGTGAATCAGTCAAAAACAAAAATCGAGCTTGTTATCTCACAGATTGAACAGCAAATTAAAAATCGTTCTTTAACACCAGGCTCCCGTTTACCTTCTGTACGTAAACTATCCAAAGATTTAGGTTTTTCTGTTTCTACTATTGTTGAAGCTTATGAGCGGTTAATTGCCGTAGGTAAAATTGAATCTCGTAGTGGCTCCGGTTTTTATGTCGTAGGACCGCTTGCCCCTTTGGCTTTAAGTGAATTAGGTCCTAAATTAGATCGTTCTATAGATCCGTTATGGATTTCGCGTCAGTCTTTGGAAGCAAAACCCGATGCATTTAAACCTGGTTGTGGTTGGTTACCAAATGACTGGATGCCACTTGAAAGTATTCGTAAAGCTTTAAGATCGGCTACACGTAACGAAGATGATAACTTAATGGGCTATTCGTCACCTTTAGGACTGCCCACATTAAGAGATCTGCTGGCTAGGCGAGCGCAAAGTAAAGGTATAGAAGCAAACTTGAACCAAGTTCTTTTAACTGATTCGGGTACCCAAGCAATTGATCTGGTTTGCCGTTTCTTACTTAAACCAGATGATGTTGTTTTGATTGATGACCCTTGCTACTTTAACTTCCATGCCCTACTTAAAGTTCATCAAGTTAAAGTTATTGGTATTCCTTACACACCAAATGGTCCAGATTTAGAAGCATTTAAAGAAGCGATTGGGACCCATAATCCACGGCTTTACATTACAAATTCTGGAATACACAACCCCACTGGTGCAACACTCTCACTTTCGATCGCTCATCAATTATTAAAACTGATTGAGCAGTCTAATTTGATTGTGATTGAAGACGATATATTTTCAGATTTTGAATATACTTCAGCGCCACGGCTTGCGGCCCTAGACAACCTTTCACGCGTGATTTTTATTGGAAGTTTCTCTAAAACACTCTCCGCCTCTATTCGCTGCGGGTATATTATTGCTAAACCAGAATGGATTGATCAAATTACCGATTTAAAAATTGCTACCAGCTTTTCTCACAATGGACTCTCAGCCAAAATATTACATACAGCATTAACCGATGGTTCATACCGTAAGCATCTAGATGTGTTAAAAGTTCGTTTAGCTCAAGCCATGCAGGAAACAATAGCGAAACTTAAATCGATTGGAATAGAACCATGGATTGAACCAAAGGCTGGAATTTTTGTGTGGTGTCGGTTACCAGAAGGAGTAGATGCAGCGAAGATTGCTCAGTTTTGTCTGAATCGAGAAGTAATTCTTGCTCCGGGTTATGCCTTTAGCCAAGCACAATCGGCAGGCCAATTTATTCGTTTTAATATTACCCAATCAAATCATGATTATATTTATAAGACTCTTACAGAGGCACTTCAGCAAGAGTCTTTAAAGAAAACGCTTTAAGCTTGTTTTTGCTTTTGTTCTATATAAGCAAAATAGCCCGGTCCAGCCGTAACTTGAACTTGTTTTGCATGCAAAGGTTCACGGCAGACCGAACATACCATGATTGGTTCAAATTTATGACCACAAGCTTTATGACGATATTCCAAAGGTTTACCTAAACCTTGATCCATCCATTTATCTGCCCAGTTCGCCATAGATAATATAATTGGATAAAGCTCAAATCCTTTATCGGTGAGACGATATTCAAAGCGTTCCTGACGATCAAAATAAGGAGCTTTGACTAAAATTTCGTATTCAACCAAACGCTTTAAACGATCCGATAGGACATGACGAGTGACACCTAGCGATTTTTGAAAATCATCAAAACGGCGAATTCCCATAAAAGCATTACGTAATATTAGCATCGTCCATCGATCACCAATTACTGATAGCATACGGGCAACAGAACAAGGTTGATCACCGATGTCATCCCATTTCATCTTTATGCTTACCTCAATATATAACTGGCCTACTTGCCTTATTATTTATACCCTAAACCACTTAATATGTTATATGCAATATTCAGCTTAAAAATAAGTTTTTAATGTACTTATGATGCTTATTTTTTAAATAACCATGAATAGAAATACTTATAAAATATGATTAACTTATAAGTATAAATTAATCATATTCAGCTTATTTATAGGCTAATTTGAAATAAAGATTCCTTTTAATAAAGTACCTGACTCTAGTTTTGTACTCGCAGGAATACGGACTAAACAATTGGCTTGCATAAGGTTACTCAGCATATGAGACTGCTGCTTAGCCAAACTTTTTACTCTAAGTTGTCCTGCATCAAAATAAGCATACATTCGTAAAAAACGCTCACGTGCATCTTCTTTTAAATCATGCTCTAAAGTTGCAGTAAACCATTCTGGTCCCTGTCTATTACCCTGCAATGCATCAAGCAAAGATTTGCCGTAAACTTGCATTGATACATAGACCGCAGCTGGATTGCCCGGTAAGCCTAACAAATAGCAAGAATGGCTAGCTTGTGAATTATGGTATTCGGCAAAGAATAAAGGTTTACCCGGTTTTTGTTTAACTTTCCAAAAGATTTGTTCAAACCCAACTTCGAAAGCGCATGGTCGAACAAAGTCGTAGTCTCCTACCGAAACTCCGCCTGTTGTTATGATGACATCATGACTATCTTTTAACTGGTTAAAGTAATGGGTGACCTGCTCTGCTTCATCTGCCACGTGAATGAGTTCAATATCTAAACCATAATCTACAAACCAAGCTTTTAGTAATGGACCATTTGCATCAAAGACTTTTCCATCAATTAAATCATCTACCGTTTGAGCAACTTCATCACCTGTGACTAGTACTGCAACTTTTGGTCTATGATAAACAGTAAGCTCTTGCACTCCCGCCATACTTAAAGCAGCCAAGCTTCCAATATTTAGAAACTGTCCTACTTGAGCAAGCAACTGCCCCTGCTGGATTTCTTCACCGGTAAAACGGATATCGGCTTGAGGGCGTATATGTTCCGTTAAACAAATTTCTTGAGCCGAAATAACCGATACAATTTCTTGCCGAGCTACATGCGTTGTCCCTTCAGGAATTTTACCGCCCGTAAATATACGAATTGCCTGACCTTCACCGAGTATGTCGTGACTCTCACTTCCGGCACGAATCTCGCCAGTAACCTGAAACTTTTGATTATTTAAGTCTTCTGCATGGCTACAAAGTGCATAACCGTCTACTGCACTTTGAGAAAAGCTAGGTAGATTAATTTCAGAGTAAATATCTTTAGCAAGATAGCTACTTAGGCTATTTGTTAGAGTCTTTTGAATAGAGTTTAAGTTTTTAGGCTTATTAATAACTAAATCTAGCGCTTCATCTATACTGATTAATCCACGCTCAGCACCACAACCTGACATTATTCATAGCCTCCCGGATGCGGTAAATCACGGCAAACATCAAAAATATGGACTAATGCTGGTAAAATAGCAGCCATTGATTCGCTTGCTCCACCACGGCTTCCCGGTAAAGTCACCACTAACGAACGGTCAATAAATCCTGCTACACCGCGTGACATAGCAGCGTATGGCGTGCGTTTTTGTCCAAATGAGCGAGCAGCTTCCATTAAGCCATCTAATTTACGTTCTAAAAGGGGCTCTAGCGTATCAACCGTAATATCACGCTTACCAATTCCTGTTCCACCCACGGTCATAATACAAGCATACGATTTGGTGAGTTCTAGAACCAATTCTTTGAGATCATCTGCTTCATCGGGTAAAATTTGGTAATGAATGGGGTCAAACCCTGCTTCAGTTAAAGTTTCAACCACAGATTTTCCGGCAGTATCCGGCTTTCTACCCGCTGCTACGGTATCTGACAATACAATAACCGCAGCCGAAACAGGCTGACGAAGAACTCGCTTGAAGTGTGATTTACCACCTTTTTTCTTAAGTAGTTTACATTGATCCATCCAGAGCTCTTCTGGTTCACAATGTGGCTTTAACATGTCATAGATAGTTAAGCCTGCAAGGCTTGCCGCCGTTAAAGCTTCCATTTCTACGCCAGTTGGTCCAATGGTCTCAACGACCGTAATAATTTTTACAAAGTCATGTTCTAATTCATATTCAACATCTGCACGGTAAATCGGTAGCGGATGACATAATGGAATCAGCTCATCAGTTCGTTTTGCTGCCAAAATTCCTGCAACACGTGCTGTTTTTAATGCATCACCTTTTTCCGTGTTTCCTTGTCTTAATAGTTCAATACAGTGTGGGGGTGCATATAAAATCGCTTGTGCTTCGGCAACACGATAACTTTCCGGCTTCATTCCAACGTTTTTCATTATTTATCCTAGTCTTGCTTATTTCAGTGTGAGTGTTCATGGCCGACATGATGGTGATGTTTGTGTTCGTGTGGTGCATCCTTACGAATACAACAGCCCTCTACATAATGACTTGTGCCATCTGTAAAAAACTCTTCTTTAAAGACAGGTACTTCATGCTTTACCCGTTCGACTGCTTCCTCACATGCCTGAAAAGCTTCACGGCGATGGGCTGCATAAGCAATTGCAATAATGGCTGTTTCACCGACATCCAGATATCCAATCCGATGAATCACTCGCACATAAGATACCTGATACTTTTTCTCAATTTCTAGTTCAATTTCACGTATCATTTTTTCTGCAAGCGGTTTATACGATGTATATTTCAGCGCCTTTACCGCCTTACCTTCGTGGTGATTACGAACCGTACCCATAAAAATATCAATACCACCACATTCAGGAAAAGATTGAATCGGATCAAAAGTATCAAGGCTTAAAGCTTGCTCTTGTATACGTGCAAAATCTCGCATGGTTTAACCTCCCGCAACTGGTGATAATAAAACCAAAGTACATGGCTCACTTAAGGTAGATTGTCTTGTGATGACATTCTCACCAATCGCGCATGCACATTTTTCCATAGCTTTTGTAGATTCTGGATGTAATGAAACAATTTCATCTAATACATCTTTAACCAAACTATGGTTAGGACAAACTAGCGAAAGATTTTGAGGTAGCAATTTTTCAATTGCACCAAATGCTTCGACTTTAATTTGGATAGATTGTTGCATTTATCCCCCAAGCATATGCATGCTGATTTTACGGGTTTGTTGATGTTGTAAGGCATGGAAACCTTTGGCTTTGTGCCAGATATAAGGATGAACCAAATGATTTAAATTTTGGACCGTCATATCATATTCTGGCGTATGTTGTTTACTTACCAATGCTTCAAGCTGAGGCTTAATATTTAAGCCTTGCGGTGCAAACAAACAGTTATATAGTTCGCCTTTTGCTGTAATTCGTATGCGGTCACACTGATGACAAAATGAATGCGTAATTGTGGAAATAATTCCTAAATGGTAGCTACCGTTAATTAGATATTGACGCGCTGGCTCATGTTGCTGCTCGATGACTTGTACCGAATAATGTGGTTGCAATATCTGTAAAATTTCAGCCTCGCTTACCACATCTTTATTTGACCAATGTCCCTCACCATCAAGCGGCATAAACTCGATAAAACGTAAAGGAATATGGTTGGAGATTGACCACTTCACCATGGATAAGATTTGATCATCATTTTTATCTTTCATTAATACGCAGTTAATTTTAAAAGGTAGTCCTGCATCTTTAGCAGCTTGAATACCCTCAAGAACTGGTTCTAACTTTTTCTTAGTGAGCTCTTTAAATTGAATTGAATCAAGACTATCTAAACTAATGTTTAAATCATCTAATCCAGCGTCTTTTAGTTGTTTAGCGTATTTAGCAAGGTAATGACCATTTGTAGTCATCGATATACGTTTTAAACCTAATGCTTTTAAGGCCTGCAAATCACGAACAAAATGAACAATGCCTTGACGCATTAATGGTTCACCACCCGTAATGCGAATACTCTCGATACCTTGCTGCACCATAAAATGACAAAATTGAAAGAGCGCTTCAAAACTAAGCAAGTCCTGTTTATTTAACCATTCTGGATGCTCAGGCATGCAATATACACACTTAAAATTACAGCGATCAGTTACAGAAATTCGCAACTTACGCTTGATACGCCCATATTGATCTTGCAAAAGCATTGGCGCAGTTTCAGAGTGATATTGTTTCATTATTTGCACTCATATCGAGAACAGTTCAAATATTGCAAGCACTCATTAAAAGCAATTAAACTTTTAAAATTGCGCCTTAGTAGTGCTTTAATCTTTATTGCAAAATTTGTTCCAATTCTATTTATCATCCATAACTTTTTGGGTTGTATTTGAAATTTCGGCCGTATCGTTTTAGTTTAAACTTTAAAGCTTTACAAAATCAGTGCGGCGTCAACCTTTTATATGCCCTACTTTATTTCTAGCACTTTTCTAAACGGATGGGTACATATTTATGGTACGGTGTTTTAGACAAAGGATCACAATGCTCACCAGAAATGAGCATGTTTAATTGTGGTCCAATTGGTTCCCCACCTTGAAAGCGCATGCCATAACCATGTGGAAGCGAAACAACTCCTTTTCGCATTCCCTCATCAAAATCTACAGTAACCTGAATTTCTCCATGTTGTGAGATACATTTGATTTGATCACCCATAGCTACATTTAAGGCCTCTGCATCTTCAGGATGAATTCGTAAAGCTCCTTCAGCATCTACTTTTCGCCATGCTGGGTCACGGTAAATTTGGTTGGCGTTATAACTACGACGCTCACCTGATAAAAGTATGAAGGGAAATTCTTCTACATTAACCTGATGATTTTTTAAATTTGCGAGCTCAGCTAACATCTCTGGAATAGCTAGACGTATTTTCTTATCTTTATAAGCCACTAGTTTCCAGACTTCGTCATATTCATGTTGTGACAGCACAACACCGGAACGTTGCTTTAATATCTGCTCAAATAATTTGACACCTTGTGTTAACGGATTACCTTTATAACCTGCACGGCGTACCGCTTTGCTGTGTAACACAGCATATTGAATAGAGAGCGGCAATAAAAAAGCAACTGAACCAGCTGAGTTTTCTAACTGCTTACCTAAAGTACGATAGATAATTGAAGCTGCAAAAGGAATGTATTTTTTATTTCGTGTAAAAGTAAGTCCTAATGCAGACAAATACGGTAAATAAGCTATTTTTTTAGAGTCGACTGAAGCTATTTTTTCTAAAATTGGAAAGCGTTTTGGAATCACCTGCATGGCTTCAAGTAATCGAGTATAAATTTCTGCTTCTGGCAAAGTATTCGTTTGAGCGGTCAATACAGGATGTCTGAGATGAAAGCCATTCTTAGGGAACTCAAGATTAAAGCCCGTAAATTCCCATTTTTCAAACTGAGTGTGAGCCGGCAAAATGTAGTCCGCAAGCCTAGCGGTTTCCGTCATGGCAACATCGACCACAACCAACAAATCTAATGCTTTAAATGCTTCCTCATAAGCTGGTGTATCAGGATACGTTAATAGTGGATTACAGCTATCTACAAACACAGCACGAATTCGCTTTTCCCCTGCTTTTAAGATTTCATCGGGTAAAATATTAGGCGGGAAAAACCCGGAAATTGGGAACATTTTATGGTAAACACTACGTCGATATTTAGGCTTTCTTTCATCTGTATCGCTTAAGATTGGAATAAACATGGTATGCAAATTATTGGTACCTTGTTTTCCAAAGTTTCCACTCAGTAAGTACAGTAGTTTTTCTAAATATCCGTTTAATGTCGTATTTAAAGTATGTTGAATACCTAAATCAATCCGCACACAGCCTCTTTTAGCTTTAGCAAAATCTCGAACAACCTGATAAATCAAATCAATAGGTACATCAGCTTTGGCAATATAGTCTTCAATCGGCACACGACTAAATGCTGTTTTTACGTCTTCAAAACCTTGTGTGTACTGCTCAATGAATGCTGCATCATAAAGTTTTTCTTTAATAATGATCGCAATCATGGCTGACATTAAAAAAGCATCTGTTCCTGGTTTTAATTGCACATGAATATCTGCTTGTTTTGCCGTTTCGGTAACACGCGGGTCGAACACCACCATGGTTCGGTTCGGATCTTTCTTAATATGTTTTAGCGTGTCTCGTGCGTTAGGAATACCGTGTGCTTGAAATGGATTTGTTCCAATAAAAAGTACGTAATCTGCATGTTCAACATCTTCTGTGGTATGGCATGCCTGACTACCGAATAGGCGGCCATTGAGCCAAAAGTCACCTGTTTTTTCTTGGGCAAGTGAGTTATATGCATAATAACTTTTCATAGCCAATAAAAGTTGTCGACCATAAGCTGCACCGAGGTGGTTACCCTGTCCACCGCCCCCAACCGTAGCAAAAGCAGTACCGCCAAATTTATCTCTAATCTGCACTAATCGATCAGCAATTTCTTGTATCGCCACATCCCAACTAATTTCTTGAAATAAACCATCTGGCTGGCGTTTTAAAGGTGCGGTTAAACGGTCTGCATGTTTCTGGTAATGCTGTAATCTTGCGGCTTTTTGGCAAATGTAACCTTGAGAAAATGGATGCTCAGGATTACCTTTAATTTTGACAAATTGGTTATCTTGAATTTCTACGCTCAAACCGCAGTTTCTTGAACATAAAATACATGCGGTCACATCTGTTTTACTTTGCTGAGCTGCGTCCATCATTTTTCTGGCTCCGTTTATTTTTATACATCTGGCTAGAATGAAAATAACAAGTTCCAAAATAGAACTTAAATTCTAAACAGTCAATAACTCAAAATTTAAAAAATGATTTCAGATTATCAATGTAAATTTTAAATCGATATGATTGAAGTTCTAATTTGTCGAAAAAATCTCTTTAAATGCTTTAATTTGTTTGTATTGTTGAAGTTCATCTAAAGAATTAATGCTATGGAAAAATAAGTTTTGCTTTTGAAAAATGGCTACTTGTGCGTGTAAAAGTTTGAAGCAATTTTTTAAACTCAATTGTTGCTTGCCAATTTGCTGCTCTAAAACCTCTAGACTTTCACGTTTTAACAAACAAAATGGGTATAAGGCATCTCCGTTAATTGAAAAGTAAGCTGCCTGGGCCTGTTTATTTTTGCGAAGTGCGCTGTGTAATTTCGCAACGACTTGCGTAGGTATGTAGGTCACATCACAAGGGATAAACAAAACATAATCTGCTTTTACATGTGACCATGCACTTTTCATCCCCATAAGTGGACCGAAAAAACCTGCTGCATCGTCTTGATAACATTGAATGTCAGGCACAATACTTTGATAAATTGAATAATCACGATGACTATTGACCCAAATTTCAGACACGGATGATCTTAATTTCTGATGAATTTTAATGAGTTGGGGTTCACCATCAAATTGTTGCAACAACTTATTTAAACCATTCATACGGCGGGCTTGTCCACCTGCCAGAATGACCAGATCAGTTACGGGATATCCCTTATTCACACTTCCTCCTCTTGTTGGCAAGCTTTAATTAAGCCACGGATTTCAGGTAAACATGAACCACAGTTTCCACCTGCTTTTAAACATGCAGTGACCTGTTTTTCATGGGTAATGTTTTGTGTTTTTATTGCTTCGATAATTTTATTCTTACCTACTTTAAAACAACTACACACCAAAGGCCCATCATTATTGGTAGCCGACATTGGCATACCTGCTAGTAAAGCTTTACGGTGCAAGGCGCTCAAACGTTCTCGTTTAAACAGACTTGCTACCCAGTCACGGTCTGGCAATAAATCTGGCGGTGCAATATATAGACTTGCAATTACAATGCCATCTTTCAAAATAACGCTATGGCTCAGCTGTGAAGAAATATCTTCTATGCTTAACCATTCAAAGGTTTCATCAGCAAATGGCAAAAAGCTTTTCAGATTCTTTTGAGTATCATGAAAAGTTTGGCGGTCTGCAAGTTCATAACGATTAGTTTTGACCATTTTGACTTTGGTCCACCATGCACACTGATGTAGCGATTCTTGAATATGCGAATCGTATCCTTCACGAATATAGAGCACGCCTTGCCAAGTGGTATAGAACGGCTGAATGGTTACAGGCGTATGTTTGAACTCGGGCTCACCTGAAATTGCATCAACTTCCGGATTCACGACTTTACCAATACGGGCGTCGGATGCGACCTGTTCAGTCCAGTGAATCGGTGCAAAAATTTGCCCACGACGAACACCCGATGAGAATGTCACACGTAGTACACAACTGCCCCATTTCGAACGAACTTCTACCAAACCTTGTTCACGTACACCAAACTTCAATGCATCACTTGGATGAATCTCACAGAATGGTTCAGCACGATGACTGGTTAAATTTGGCGACAAACCAGTACGGGTCATGGTATGCCATTGATCACGAATACGTCCCGTATTCAAAATAAGCGGATAATCTTCTGAAATTGCATGTACCGGATTAATTGCAACAGTCGGAATCAATTTTGCCTTGGTGTTTTTGTGACTAAACTGGCCCTTGCCAAACAGTTGTTGAACGGCTTTAGCGTCTTGTTTTTTATCCCATACTGGCCATTGCACTGGTTGTAGAGCGTCGTACTCAGCAGTACTTAGGTTCATTAAACCTTTTAAGTTGAAATAACGGAACGTAGCAGTTTGCTCACGTGCTTCAATGTCCGCATTATCTTGTGCTGACAAAGCCGCATGTTCATTAAAAATATCAACAGCGCTATTAAAATCAAAACCTTTAAAGCCTAATTTTTTCGCAACTTGACTCACTGACCACCAATCCGCTTTTGCTTCACCCGGCGCAGGTAAGAAAGTACGTTGACGTGAAATACGGCGCTCAGAGTTGGTCACAGTTCCATCTTTTTCGCCCCAACCTAAAGCTGGAAGTAACACATCAGCGTAAGCCGTAGTATCCGTATCTGCGCAGATATCTGACACGACGACCAATTCGCACTTTTCTAATGCACGTTTAACTTGATCGGCATCTGGCAAACTCACGACTGGATTGGTCGCCATAATCCAGATGGCTTTAATTTTTCCAGCTTCAACGGCACGGAACAAATCAACTGCTTTTAAGCCAGCTTGAGTTGCAATAAATGGACTGTTCCAAAAGGTTTGCACTACTTTTTGATGTAGTGGATTATCTAAGTCCATGTGCGCAGCCAACATATTGGCTAAGCCACCCACTTCTCGACCACCCATCGCATTGGGTTGGCCTGTCATTGAAAATGGCGCAGCACCAAGCTTACCAATTTTTCCAGTCAGTAAGTGGCAGTTAATAATGCTATTGGCTTTATTGACTCCCTGACTTGATTGATTCACACCCATTGAAAATAAGGTGATTACTTTTTCAGTCTGTGCAAATTTTTCAAAAAACTGCTGTAATTTATCGAGTGCAATTCCTGTACGCTTTGCTACATATTCAATATCAGTTTCTGGCTCGCTGCTTGCCAAAACTTCTTGTAAACCTTCAGTGTAGGTCTCTACAAAGGCCTGATCGGCATGACCATTTTGATATAGATATTGGAATAGACCGTTGAACAATGCGACATCTTGGCCCGGTAAAATCGGCAAATGCAAGTCCGCTTGTTCACAGGTACTGGTAAACCGTGGGTCAATCACGACCACGAACATATCTGGATTTTGGCTTTTAGCCTGCATGATCCGTTGATACAGTACAGGATGGCACCATGCAGTATTAGAACCAACCAATACCACCATGTCTGCATGTTCAAAATCTT
Source organism: Acinetobacter sp. GG2 (assembly GCF_000292385.1). NCBI lineage: Bacteria > Pseudomonadati > Pseudomonadota > Gammaproteobacteria > Moraxellales > Moraxellaceae > Acinetobacter > Acinetobacter sp. GG2. The sequence goes on along the minus strand of NZ_ALOW01000039.1, from coordinate 112,719 downwards.
CATAACTTGCAGGGACAATATCTTCACCGAAACTACGTTTGTGACCTGCCACCGCAGATGACATACAAAGCCGTGAGTTAGTATCGATATTTGCAGTGCCCAAATAGCCTTTTACAAACTTGTTCACCACATAATAGTCTTCAGTCAAAAGCTGACCTGAAACATAAAATGCAATGCTGTCACGACCATATTTGTCGATACAAGATTGGAATTTATCAGCAATTTTATTGATTGCCGCATCCCATGTCGTTACCACCCGATCAGCTTTGCGCCCCATCATTGGTTGTAAAACACGTGTTTCTAACCCCAAAGTATCTGCAAGACGGCTACCTTTAATACATAAGCGTCCAAAGTTGGAAGGATGCTCAGCATCCCCCTCAACTTGCACCAGAGGTCCTTGAGGTTTTTGCTGGACATTTACGCTAACACCGCAACCTACACCACAATATGGACATGTTGTTTTGGTTATAGTTGTTGCAACATGGTCGGAGCTATCGATTTCAACGCTTGGAATACTATTCATAACTGCTCCTTTCCCTATTTAGCCTGCATTTTTTAATGCAAAATCTCGACCAAATAGCAGTTTATTTCTAAATGATGAGACTGGGGTTTGGTCTGCAATTAACTCTGCATACCACATGCCATCTTCAGTATCACCGAACAGTACTGCACCGATTACTCGATCACTTTGGATAATAATACGTTTATAAATCTGGCGTTTTTCATCGTTTAAAATAATGTCTTCATAATCATCTTTAGGCTCAAAATTGCCTGCCGAGAATACATCGACACCACTGACTTTTAACTGAGTCGGCACAGTGGGTGCTTTAAAAGTTAAGCTGCCATGCTCTGCTAAATGGGTCGCGCAAATAAAAGCTTGCCCCCACAGTGGTTCAACCAAACCAAAAGTTTGACCACGGTGCTCAATACACTCACCCACAGCATAAATACTTGGGTCAAATGTTTGCATGGTGTCATTCACCAATACACCACGGTTACAACGTAATCCTGCACTTTGCGCCAAGGCAATATTCGGACGGATACCTACAGCAAACACCACAAGGTCAGCATCTAACACTGTGCCATCTTTCAAACGGATTTGTTTGACATGACCGTTTTCATCACCGATTAACGCTTCGGTATTGGCTTCGGTAATAATATTAATATCTTTTTGTTCAATACTATGGCGCAGTAACTGGCTCGCACGGCTGTCAAGTTGACGTTCCATAATACGGTCCATCAAATGCAGGACTGTGACATTCATACCACGTTGCTTTAATCCATAGGCAGCTTCTAAACCGAGTAAACCACCACCAATCACTACGGCGTTGTTTTTTGAACCACAGTATTCAATCATGGTGTTGACGTCATAAATATCACGGAAAGTTAACACGCCTTTTAAATCGACACCTTGAACTGGTGGAATAAATGGTGCCGAGCCTGTTGCCAGAATCAAACGATCATAATCAACTGTCTGGCCTTTTTCGGTGTAAACCACTTTACGCGGACGATCAATTTTTACGGCTTTATCACCAGCAATAAATTTAATGCCTTTATCGTCGTACCACTTTGGTGGGTGTAGCATAATGTTTTCAATGGTTTTTTCACCCGATAAAACCGGAGACAACATAATACGGTTATAGTTACCCCATGGTTCTTCACCAATCACCGTAACTTCATAACGGTCTGGTGCCATATCCAGTAAATCTTCCAGACAACGCATCCCTGCCAAACCATTTCCGATCAGCACCAGTTTAAGTTTGTCTTGTGATACACCTGTATTGGTAATATAAGTTTTTTGCGGCACTGCATTGACCCAAACACGCCCATCAACAATTTTGCTCGGATAAACCGAAAGTTTTTGGTCTTTATCTTCCAAACAACGGCCCGTTGCTAAACTAAAATGTTGTTTATAGATTGGCGATGCAACGACTCGTTCGCCTTGTAAATCACCAATAATCCCGCGGCTCATCACATTCGCTTGGCTAAACGGATCTTTATTGCTCAGTACATAAACACGTTTTTCATGCCCCACACGGAAGATTGCAACCGCTTGACCGCCCACTAGCGCACCCGCGCCAGTATTTGGGGTTAAATCATCGAGTGCACACACATCAATCCACTGATCATCAGGAAGCACATTTTTGTCTTGTACAATATTCATATAAGTTTTCCTTTATGCTTCAACCATTGGAATGCGGTCTTCTGAACGTTCAGCTTCGGTTAATGGACGGATTTGACCACGTTCAGTTGTAAATTGAATGTGTGGATCGGCCTGTTCATTTGCATCTGCATTGATATACGTTTGGAAACGCTTACGAACTTCAGGATTTTCCACCGCAGTACGCCATTCGTCTTGATATGTGCTAATAATGTGTTCCATACGGCGTTCAAGTTCGGCAGCCAAACCAAGTGAATCATCCACAACTACAGATTTAAGGTAATCTAAGCCACCTTCCATGTTGTCGCGCCATACACTCGTACGTTGTAAACGGTCTGCTGTTTGGATGTAGAACATATAGAAACGGTCGATGTAACGTATGAGCGTTGCTTTATCAAGGTCAGATGCAAGTAACTCTGCATGACGTGGTTTCATACCACCGTTACCACACACATAAAGGTTCCAACCTTTTTCGGTCGCGATAATACCAACGTCTTTACCTTGCGCTTCCGCACACTCACGAGTACAGCCAGACACAGCCATTTTCAATTTATGTGGTGAACGCAAACCTTTATAGCGGTTTTCAAGTTCAATCGCTAAACCAACTGAGTTGTCTACTCCGTAACGACACCAAGTACTACCTACACAAGATTTCACTGTACGTAACGACTTACCATAGGCATGACCAGACTCGAAACCAGCAGCATTTAACTCTTCCCAAATGAATGGAAGCTCGTGAACTTGGGCACCAAACATGTCAACGCGTTGACCGCCAGTAATTTTGGTGTACAGGTTATATTTCTTCGCAATTTGACCAATCGCGATTAAACCATCTGGTGTCACTTCACCACCAGCCATGCGCGGTACAACCGAGTAAGAACCGTCTTTTTGGATATTACCCAAATAGTAGTCATTACTGTCTTGTAAGCCTGCGTGGCTTGGCTCAAGGACGAAATCGTTCCAGCAAGATGCCAAAATATTTGCGGCAGCAGGTTTACAGATATCGCACCCTAAACCATGACCATGTTGATGAATCAAATCATCGAATGTCTTAATTTCATTAACACGAACCAAGTGATACAACTCTTGACGCGAGTACGGGAAGTGTTCGCAAATGTGGTTATTTACAGTCACACCTTGACGTTGTAACTCTGACTTCAACACTTGCGTCACTAGTGGTGCACAACCACCACATGCGGTTGCTGCTTTGGTGCATTTCTTTAATGCACCTAAAGAGGTCGAACCATCGCTAATTGCTTGGCAGATGTCCGCTTTTGATACGTTATTACACGAACAAATGGTCGCGCTGTCTGGCAGTAAATCGACTCCGCTACCACCAGATTTTCCTGCTAATTGTTCAAAGCCCGGCATGATCAAGCTTTCCGGCACTTCAGGCAAAGCCAGACCGTTTAACATCATTTGTAAAAGGTCGTTGTATTCTTTGGCATCACCCACTAAAACCGCGCCAAGCAATTTGGTTTTATCAGCATTTACAACAATCTTTTTATAAACCAGTGCATGTTCATCTGCATAGAAATAGCTTAATGCACCCGGAGTCATGGCATGCGCATCACCAACAGAGGCTACATCCACACCCATTAATTTCAACTTGGTGCTCATGTCTGCGCCAGCAAAGCAGTTACACTCTTCATCAGAAATGTGTTTTGCTGCAATACGCGCCATGTCATAGCCCGGTGCAACCAAGCCATAAATTTTATTTTGCCAAAGCGCACATTCACCAATGGCATAAATGTTTTGATCTGAAGTTTGGCAGTAATCATTAATCACAATACCGCCACGCTCACCAATCGCGAGACCACTGTTGCGTGCAAGTTCATCACGTGGACGAATCCCAGCAGAGAATAAAATGACATCTGCTTCAAGCTCGCTACCATCTGCAAATTTCATTACATGCGTTGTGCTGTCACCGCATTCAATAGATTGCGTCGCTTTTTGTGTATGAACTTTTACACCAAGATCTTCGATTTTACGGCGTAAAACCTTGCCCCCTAAGTCATCAATTTGAACTGCCATCAAACGTGGTGCAAACTCAACAACGTGTGTTTCTAAATCTAAATCACGTAATGCTTTGGCTGCCTCAAGTCCAAGTAAACCACCACCAATCACCACACCTGTTTTAGCGTTTAAACTTGCTGCACGAATCGCATCTAAGTCTTCAATGGTACGGTAAACAAAACAGTTTTCACGGTCATTACCCGGAATTGGTGGAACAAATGCATAAGAACCAGTAGCCAACACCAATTTGTCATAGCTGATGACATCGCCATGATTGGTTGTGACTGTTTGCTCAGTTGTATCAATTGCAGTTGCTTTGGTATTAAGTCGTAAGTCAATGCCATGAGCATCGGCAAAGTCAAAACGTGCTAAAGATAAATCTTTTGCCGATTTCCCAGAGAAATATTCTGTCAAATGCACGCGGTCATAGGCGATACGAGGCTCTTCCGCGAGAATCGTGATTTCTAGTTCATCATCTGCTTTTTCTAAAATGGCTTCGATGAATTTGTGGCCCACCATACCATGACCAATCATTACCAATTTCATAGTGCTTCTCCTCAAATCACGTTGCTTTTAAGCTGCGTTATTCCATTCTCAAATAGACATTGTTCTTTTGCTTTGTGCTCTATCGAGAAACGAATCAAGCTCACATGGCATGTAACTGCTTGAAACCAATTTTTTTCACTCGTTAATGACACCCAATGCACAGCAAAATCAAAAAAAGAAATAAAAAAAGCGAGCCCCCTCTTAGAGAAGGCTCGCATCGCTGGAACTGAAAATTTAAATAATTCAGATGTAACTTTTTTATGCAATAAAAATAAAGACATGACCTTCACTCCGACTGAACGTAACTTTTTTGTATGTGCGGTTGCACTCACAAACTCGATCAGAACGGACATCGTTGGCCGTCTTTAAAACTTATGGTCGTCTTCGACCTGTAATTAACTAAGCATTTTGCATGCCAATATTTAAAAAAATTTAATCCAACAATACTTTTATATTTAATTTAATATAGATATAAGTTTTTAATAGGTAAATAAAGAATCAAACCTTATTTTGCTTGCTCTATCACTGCACACTCATATGGTTTAAACAAAAATATGCTTTGCCACAAAATGAACCGTATTTTTGCACCAAGATCGAACACACCAACTCTTTAGCATCCAAAATTGCCACTAAATCCTGATTTTTGAGTAGTTTTGGATGGCATTAATCTTGCTTAAAGCTTAATAACAAAAAACGCGTCGAATTGGCGCATTTTCTTAGCCTGATTTTCTGAACTTATGCCAAAACTCAAAATAGCTCTTATTGATGATGATCATGCGCGAGCCGACTATATAAAAAACAGTCTGCTTGAAAATGACTTTGAAGTGGTGGTCAGCCTTACTTTGGACCACTTAAATATTTTTCGTCTTGAAGATTTACAAGCCGATGTCATCTTGCTCGATATGGATCATCCTCACCGCGACATTATTGAAAGTTGTGTTAGTAGCTATGACCTACCAACTGTCCTGTTCACTAAAAATTCAGATAAAGAAACCATCAAACAAGCTATAGATGCAGGCGTAACTGCTTATATTGTAGATGGCATAGACCCTGCCCGCTTACATACCATTTTAGAAATCTCGATCGAGCAATATAAAAAGCACAAAAAACTCGAAGGTGACTTAAAAGAAGCTCAAACCAAACTTGCTGACCGTAAGGATGTTGAGAAAGCTAAAGTTCTACTCATGCAGCTGCATGGCTTACCTGAAGAAACTGCATTTCAGCTTCTGAGAAAAAATGCCATGAGCCACCGGATTACGATTGGAGAAATGGCACGCCGTTTACTTGACGCTCAAAAACTACTAAATGATCAACTAAAGGACGAATAAATGAGCACATTAGAAAAGACTCAATTGCAACTCGGCTATATTCCTTTACTTGATTGCATCGCTTTACTATGGGCAAAACAGCAAGGTTTTTTCGAAGAAGTTGGTTTAGATGTTACCCTAGTCAAAGAAGCATCATGGGCAAGTCTTCGAGACCGTTTAGCTTTTGGGCTATTAGATGCTGCACATTGTTTATCTGCCATGCTACCTGCAGCAGCCGTGGGTGCAGACCAAATTGGTATTGCACTGCAAACCCCTCTTATTTTAAGTAAAAACCGTGCCTTTATTAGCTTAAGCCAAAAATTAACTCATCAACTGGCTATTCAAGAAAACGATAATGCACAAGCTACAGCCCAAAAAGTGACGAACTATATTGAAGCAGATCATTCTTTGTCCTTAGCCCACGTATTTAAACATTCAATTCATCATTATTGTTTAAGAGAATGGCTTGCTTTGGCAGATTCAAAAATAGCTCAAACACTTAAGCTCAAAGCCCTTCCACCACCGTATATGGTCGAAGCTTTAGATAATCATGTCATTGATGGTTTTTGTGTAGGAGAACCGTGGAATACACAGAGCGAACTTTTAGGCTTAAGTAAAATCGTATGTTCAAGTCAAGACATTATTCCCAATGTGGCAGATAAAGTTCTTGCATTAACTCAAGAATGGGCTGAACAACATCCTCAAACTTTAATTGCACTGACCACAGCAATTATAAAAGCTCAAAAGGAATTGAGTAATTTGAAAGACTTTTCACCTGTCTTAAAGTTGTTGGTCGATTTTGGAATTGTCCGCTTTCACTGTTCTGAAGAAGTACATGTAGATAAATACTATATGATTCAAAATATTGTAAAAAACTTAGTTAAAGAAAATGCTGCCCCACAACCTGAAGATTTCCATTGGCTATTTAAACAAATGCAAAAATGGGAAAAACTTCATTTATCTTCTGCTCAAATCATAGAACTGAGTGATCAATGCATTAATCTCGATTGCTACAATCAAGCTAAGCTAAGAAATACTTAAATCATCATAAAAAAAGCTGTCTTTTTTAACAAAGACAGCTTGAAAGACCCATAAGACAAAATGCGAAACACGCATTACTATATTTTTTAGGCTCAACTGATCCATTGAAAATATAGCGCTTATGGAAATGATCATATCTATCTAAACATATCATTTTCAGACATTTTCATATCAATAACTGACAATTCATTACTTTTACATCCTTTTCATAATTTCGACGAACAACCAAAACTCCCCTAGATATCTGTGCATAATTTTGTTAACTTGATTATGTTACAAATTCAAAATATGAATTTTGAGTTGATGAATTTGGGGGATGAAATAATGAGAGAAATCTCACACCGCGAAGTTTATGCACTGGTTGATATCAATAATTGCTATGTCAGCTGTGAACGACTTTTCAACCCTAAACTCATTGATAAACCTGTAGTTGTTTTATCTAACAACGATGGTTGTGTTGTATCACGTAGTGAAGAAGCAAAACTCTTAGGTATTAAGATGGGAGTACCATGGTTTCAAATTGAGAAAGATGCCGTGCAAGCTGGTGTTCAAGTCTATTCAAGCAATTACACTTTATATGCCGAGATGTCTCGTCGTTTTTTTGCTGTTCTCGGTGAATTTTTCTCTCCAGATGATATAGAAGCTTACTCTATAGATGAGTGCTTTATTCATCTCACTCCTTACCTTCAATCTATTGATATATCTAACTACTGCTTTAAGGTGAGAGAAACTCTCCTCCAATGGTTAGGTCTACCTTGTTGTATTGGAATTGGATATTCAAAAACACAAGCAAAACTTGCCAATCATTTTGCTAAGAAAATTAAAAGTTTTAAGGGAATCTGTAATTTCATTACCTTAGATCCATTAATTATGGAAGACCTCATGCAACAGACATCGGTCAAAGAAGTATGGGGAATTGGTTATCAACTAGTCAAACAACTACAAAGTTATGAAGTATATTCATGCCTAGACTTAACTTTTGCCAATGAACACCATATGGCAAAGGCATTTTCTGTGGTCATGGCACGCACTATTCGTGAGCTAAAAGGCCAATCATGTATTGAACTTGACGATCCTAGTATTCCAACTAAACGGATTTTAGCGTCACGAAGTTTTGCTCAAGCTTTATCCAGCATCGAGATTATTAAACAAGCACTTATTTTTCATCTTAATCGAGCGCATCGCCGCTTAATGAAACAAGAACAACTTTGTGCCTGCATTCAAGTCATGCTTTATGAGAAAACCGATAAGCCACCTTATAAAAAAGCCACTTCTCAGGCCATTGGTCTTCACTATGCAACAGATGACTTATGCATAATCACAAAAGCAGCAATGCATCAAATTGATGTTTTATATAAAGAAAATAAAAGTTATATAAAAATTGGAGTATTATTTTGTGGTCTACACGCGCGTCAACAACACATTGATGATTTATGGCAGCCTCTGGAACTTATTCATCAAAGACAACAATTAATGGAAACTTTAGGTACAGTTCGTAAGCGTTTTGGTAGTCATTATTTACAAGTGGGATATCACTCGCGCAATCCATCTTGGCAAATGAAACAATGCCATCGCTCAAAAAACTACCTAACTCGCTGGAATGAAATGTTAACAATTGAAGATGCCCATACCGTCGTTACACAAAATACATGAACTGTTTTTGTCAATTCGGTTTAAAATGAGCCTTGTTAAATTACTTGAAATTTTGTCATTTTTTAACATTGCTAATTCGTCGCAAAATTTACAATATATAAGCCGAATTTGGTGTACCCTTTCTGCGACAATTAAAAGAAATTATAAAAAACTTGTAGAAACATATGCCATAATAAGCAAACTTTGCAGACATCTTGCAAAGACTATTTGCAACTTTAGAGCAGGAGCAATCTGAATGAGTTCGACCATTTTGGTAATTCATGGACCGAATTTGAATTTGCTGGGAAAACGCGAACCAGAAGTATATGGTCATCTTACCCTAGACAATATCAACCAACAACTTATTGCTCAAGCTAAACAAGCCTCTATTACACTCGATACTTTTCAAAGCAATTGGGAAGGTGCCATTGTTGATCGCATTCATCAGGCACAAGCAGAAGGCGTAAAACTTATTATTATTAACCCTGCTGCCCTTACCCATACCTCAGTTGCTTTACGTGATGCTCTACTTGGCGTTGCCATTCCATTTATTGAAGTACATTTGTCAAATGTTCACGCACGTGAAGCGTTTAGACACCACTCTTATTTATCAGACAAAGCAATTGGCGTGATTTGTGGTCTAGGTGCAAAAGGTTATAGCTTTGCACTCGATTACGCCATTGAAAAAATTCAACCATCTAACCCAAACTAGTTCAGGAATAGTCGCCCATGGATATCCGCAAAATTAAAAAACTCATCGATTTAATGATTGAGTCTGACTTGCAAGCGATTGAAGTTAAAGAAGGTGATCAATCAATCGCTTTAACTCGTCGTAATCCTGTCGTTGCTGCGGCTGGTGTAGCACTTCCAGCAGCTCCTGTTGCTGAAGCACCTGTTGCAAAAACCCCACGTGGAGCAGTTGAAACTTCTCCAATGGTTGGTGTGTTCTATGCTGCTCCAAGCCCAGGTGAAGCACCATTTGTTAAAGTAGGTCAAACTGTATCTGCTGGTGAGACTTTGGGTATTATCGAAGCAATGAAAATCATGAACCCGATTGAAGCAACTCAAAGCGGCGTGATTGAAGAAATTTTAGTGAAAAATGGTGATGTGATCCAATTCGGTCAACCTTTATTCCGTTATCGCGCGTAATACCCCGGGGACAACTATGTTGCAAAAAGTTTTAATTGCAAACCGTGGTGAAATCGCTTTACGAATTACCCGGGCTTGCAAAACATTAGGAATCAAAACTGTCGGTATCTATTCAGATGCTGATAAAGATTTGATGCATTTACGTTTCGTTGATGAAGCAGTATGTATTGGTCCGGGTGCAAGTAGTGACAGCTATTTAAACATCCCAGCAATTATTACTGCTGCAGAAATTACTGGTGCTGATGCAATTCACCCAGGCTATGGCTTTCTTTCAGAAAATGCAGAGTTTGCTGAAATTGTAGAAAGCTCGGGTTTCACATTTATTGGCCCTCGCCCAGAACATATTCGTTTAATGGGTAACAAGGTTTCTGCAATTGTTGCAATGAAAAAAGCTGGTGTACCTACAGTACCTGGTTGTGACCATGCTGTAACCATCCACAACGCTTTAGCAGAAGCTAAAGAAATCGGTTTCCCGCTCATTGTTAAAGCGGCAGCTGGTGGTGGTGGTCGTGGTATGCGTATTGTTGAACGCGTAGACACATTACTTGAGTCAGTTCAAGCGGCTCAACGTGATGCAGAAATGTGGTTCGGTGATGACACCGTATACATGGAACGCTTCTTACAAAAACCTCGCCATGTCGAAGTTCAAGTTTTAGGTGATGGTAACGGTCATGCAATCCATTTATATGATCGCGACTGTTCATTACAACGTCGTCATCAAAAAGTTTTAGAAGAAGCTCCTGCTCCAAATCTACCAGAAAAAGCACGTGCTGATATTTTAGAAGCTTGTGTTAACGCATGTCAGTTAATGCAATATCGTGGTGCTGGTACATTTGAGTTCTTGTTCGAAGATGGTGAATTCTTCTTTATCGAAATGAACACTCGTGTTCAGGTTGAGCACCCTGTAACTGAAATGGTTACTGGTGTTGATATCATTGAGCAACAATTACGTATTGCAGCTGGTTTGGGTCTAGAGCTTCAACAAAAAGATATTGAAGTTCGTGGTCATGCTATTGAATGTCGTATTAATGCAGAAGATCCAACAACTTTCTTACCTTCACCAGGTAAAATTGAGAGCTTCTATGCGCCAGGCGGTGCAGGTATTCGTTTAGATTCTCATATCTATCCTGGATATAGTATTCCTCCATACTACGACTCAATGATTGCAAAATTAATTTCTCATGGTAAAGATCGCGAAACTTCGCTTGCTCGTATGCGTCAAGCGTTAGACGAAATGATTCTTACTGGAATTAAAACCAACATTCCTTTGCATAAAGATCTTATCTTGCAAGACAAAAGCTTCTGTGAACAGGCAATGGACATCCATTACCTTGAAAAGCACTTGTTGAAGCAACTGGAAGAAAAGAAGAAAGCTGAAACTGCATAACATGCATAATAAAAAAGCCTCTTAAATAAGAGGCTTTTTTATATCTATTCGGATTTATGGCAACATTCGACGTAAAGTTGCAAAACATTGCTCACCTTTAGCAGTTGAGCAGAAATTAATAGTATGGTCATTTTTCCACTGCACAAAATATTGGGAAACATCACCAGTCTGATCTTGCTGCTGACCAGAGCAATCTACTTTATTATTATCAAACTTAATCTGCATAACTAAAGCAGATAACTGCTCTTTAGGGTCATCAGATGGCTGGTATTCATAAATACCATATGACCATTCCTCACCACTTTTGATCACTACATCATTACTACTGCGGAAGTTATAGTACTCTACACATTTCTTATTATTTGGAATCTCCATTCCCCATAATCCCATAATCTCAGGACGCGTAACAATACGTATAGCATTAGGATTACTTGCGGTTCGAACAGGCTGTTCAGCAGGCTTTTGCGTTGCTGTTTCAGCCATAGCAAAACCAGAAAAAGCTAATAATAATCCCATAATATAAATATTTTTCATAGATTTATTAATCATTAAACGCATGAGTTTAAGTTAGCACATTTTTTTAGAAAATCATTGCTTCATAACCATATAAAAACAATATTTTTCAACCGTAACGAATAGATACTTTCCATAAAACAATTTAGCCGCTTAACCACGTAATGTTAACAATGTTAGTGATGTTTCGATTAAGAAGCTGGCTTTTCAATTTGTTTAGGTAACCAAAATACAAAACATAAACCGAATAGCACAACGAGCACAGCAATCATAAAGATATGCTCACCTGTCAGAGTTTTCCAATAATGACCCGCTAAAATACTTCCAAATGCCACTCCCAATCCCCACATGGTACTGTATAAAGCCTGTCCACGACCTTGTTGTCCTATTGAAAAGTTTTGGAAAATAAGCCGCATTGCAATAAGGTGAAATAGACCAAAACTAAAAGCATGTAAACATTGTGCAAATAGCTGACCTATAAAATAATGAGAAAAGATAGCTACTAGCAACCAACGTATGCTGGTTAAAACCAAACATATAGCAACAAGACTACGCCAAGAAAAATATTTGAAGAAAGTAGCCGCACATGCAAACATTACGATTTCAGAGACAACCCCCATTGCCCATAAGAAGCCAATTTCAGTCGTACTGTAATTTAAAGATTTTAGAAAGTTACTATAAAAACTATAAAAAGGCGCATGCGAAAAAAGGAGAATAAATTCGATTGTAAAAAAAGCAGCAACTTCAGGACGCTTTAACACAGGTAATAAAGGCTCTAAATGCTTTTGAGAAGTTGGAGCTCCCTCTGGCTCACGAATAGTGAAAGCCCAAATAAATGCAAGTGAAGCAATAACAAGCAATAAAATAGGCAACATAGAAATTGGAATAATTTCTAAAATGGCACCTATAGTAAATACACCTACAATAAATCCAACTGATCCCCATTTTCGAATCTTCCCATAGAGTTTTGCTCTTTGATCACCTAACCAAAATAAGGTTACCCCCTCAAACTGAGCTAAAATTGCATTTTGGAAAAAACTAAAAATAAGCATGAGTAAAGCGACAGATTGAAAGGTATTAGGAACTATAAAAATAGCCAACCATATACAGGCTTCCATCCAAGTTGCCAGTCGCACCAAAAGCATTCTTTTACCAGATTTATCTGCGATCCAACCCCAAACTAAAGGTGCAAAAAATCGTGTCACAATCGCAATAGATGATAAAATCCCGATTTGCTGATAATTAAACCCTTGATCTTGAAGATATAAATTCCAATACGGCATGAATGTACCAACAATGGAATAATAGAAAAAGTAGAATCCACCAAGTCTGGTTTGGATTGTAAGTGATGGGAGCAAGTGATAAACCTTTGTATTTTCAATAGGTTAAAATTTTAGATGGTTGCATATGTATATCCACATTTACCCTCACTTGTAGTTCAACAGTCTACAAACTTAATCTTAAACATTTTGTAGACTGTGCATTAGTTAGATAAAGTAGATATCAACTTACCGACCGTCGCAATTCTATCATTTACATAAAAAACTCATAGCGTTATTCATAATAGAAGATATGGAATTAAAAGATTTTCATTTAATAAATATTGATTAAATCTTGTCTTAATTTTCATAAATAAGTGTTTGTCCATCATCGGGTACTTGTACACGGTCAACTACATCCATTCCATGCAGAATTTGCTTTATCTCATCTCGTTTTACAGGACAGTGATTTAATGCTTCAAGATGATTAGCAATAATATATTTAGGCGAAAGCTCAATAAATTCGCATACTTCATCTTTCGACATAAGAATCGGCTGCCCCACATCCATTTGTGCTTGCCCCGCAGCAACTACCGCAATATCAGGTCGAAATTTAAGTAAGGCATTTTTAACATCATGAGTGAGTACGGTATCACCACTAATATATAAAGAAGGTTCATTTGGCAATTCTAAATAGAAGCCACAACCATTCGCCATCAATTTACTAATCCAGCCATGCCCATGGCGCGCCGGTATCGCGACCAATCTTCCACCTAAAAACTCGATTTCTTTCCAATAATCAATACCTGCCTGAACATTTATCCCATATTTAGATAAATACGACACATCATTTTTAAAGGAATAAACAGGAATTTGCTTTTGAACAAGAAAGTCCTCGCCCTTTTGATCTAGATGATCAGTATGTTGAAATGCTTTGATTCCAAAAGTTTGGCTATGAGTAATTAGACAATGGGTAACTTTGTTTAATAATTCTTGAGCATTCAAAGGCAAGTCAATTAAAGGATTCTTTGCAGCTTTAAAGCGAAAGTATGAAAAAGCAGGAAGCGAACCTTTATCACCCAACATCGGATCAATTAAAATAAAATAAGGGCCAGTTTCAATAATAAAAGTTGCACTTCGCAAATGATGAATTTTCATAGCCATATAAATTTTTTAATTATATAAAACTTAATTATAAACTATGAATTTAATAGAAATTTAATCATCGATAAATTATTTCTCATACTAACCCAATCAAAGGCTTAAGTTTGCCCCATAACCATAAATGAATATATTTTTTGACACTAATTCAATGTAGTCAACATAGCCTACTTCTATCTTCTAATCTATTTATTTAAAAAGCCTTTCTTATAATTGCTTAGATATACAAAACACCCTCACCCCTTAATTATTTTAAAATTTAAGAATAAAGTAGATATACTTCACACCAAAGTTTGTTTGATACCTCTCAACATGCCTCATACCCCTAGCTTTTGGCTTAGTCTTTTTCGTCTTGTGCATATTTATGCTGGTATTTTTATTGCCCCATTTATATTCATTGCGGCATTTACAGGTCTTCTATATGCAATTACTCCTCAGATAGAACAATCTATCTATAAAGATACATTGTATGTTCAGCCTTTAAATAAAGATATGCGCCCCCTAAGCCAACAGGTTGAGGCAGCAAAAAAAGTGATGCACGAATCTGCACAAATTACAGAAGTTAGGCCAGCTCCAAGCTCCACACAAACAACACGAGTTATTTTTTCTGACAAGGCTCATCATTTAAATAATGAAGCTGTTTTTGTAGACCCTTATACACTCTCTATAAAAGGTCAACTTGCAGTATATGGGACCAGTGGAGTACTTCCATTTCGTACCTTCTTAGATCAACTGCATAGTAATTTATTATTAGGGAAATGGGGTCGTTTTTATAGTGAGCTTGCTGCAAGCTGGCTGGGCATTTTAACCCTAACGGGCCTATATAGTTGGTGGAAGCGTCGTCAAAATTTTAAAATCAGACAAACATCTAAAAATCGTTTATTAAAATGGCATAGTTCTATCGGCTTGACCCTATTACCACTTTTATTGTTCATTTCGATTACTGGTCTTACATGGTCCCAATGGGCTGGCGATAATATTCGTATCGCTCGTCAATGGTTAAATTGGCAAACGCCAACATTAGCCACAACTTTAAATAATGCTCCATTACCCCAAATGTCTCATGATGAGCATAAAGAACATCATGGTATGGTTATGGAAACTTCGGATTTAGAAATCATACCAACTGAATTCGACTCTGCATTAGCAATTGCTAGAGCAAATGGAATTCATTCAGCCCAAATACAAATCAAACCACCAGTTGATGCAAATCAGGCTTGGACTGTTACTGAACTAAAGCGCAAATGGCCAACTCAAGCGGACAGTGTAGCGATTGATGTAAATCAACACAAAGTCATAGACAAACTGGCTTTTAAAGATTACTCGTTATTTGCAAAACTTACACGCTGGGGGGTCGATGCTCATATTGGCGTGTTATTCGGTTGGATCAATCAATTGATACTCGCCTTATATGCCCTTGGGCTATGTATCATGATTATTTATGCATATAAAGCTTGGTTTAAAACTTCTAATTTAAAACTTACGACTAGCCATTTTGTTAGCCAAACTTTATTGGTTTGGAAGCGTGCAACTAATCAACAAAAAATAATCACGGCACTTACACTTATTATTTTAGGAATTAGTTTGCCTATTTTCGGATTTAGCTTATTAATTACACTGTTTATATTGCTAATACGAAAACCAAGCTCTCTACAAACTAAATAAGATTCATAAAAACAATACAGGTACCGACTCACTATCTGCTTGCTTTAAGTGAATAGTGAGTTGGTAAATAATTAATAGGTCACTGTAACAACTATGCTATCTGAATAGTTACCAGGCGTACTTGAAATAGCTGTTCCTTGTGGAATTATTCCGTATACATTTGAAATTTGACTAGTGCCAGATCCTGTCTTTGACACTCCACCAGAACCACCCACCGTTGTTGTACCACCTGTAGCATCCCACACGGTGCTATAAGCAGAATCTTTGTATAACTGATAAGGAATATATTGACTGCTTCCATTCGTCATACGTCTAAATCCACCGCTTATACGATTATTACCGTCCCCCAAATAAATGCTATAAGGTGTTCCATTGTTGCAAGTTGCATTAATTGCACCTTGAGCAGTGTAGTCACGACTTGTTGTACCAATATCACCAATATTGCCAAAATCGACATTTGATGTGGAATCTAACTGACAGAAACTTGGTACTACATAGTTAGCTGTAATCGTCATATTACCCGAGTCCCAGCCACCACCACTATCACCCTCACATACACTGCTCGAATTTGCTTGCATGTCCCAAAATACTTGAACGGAGCCAATATAAGTACCTACCGGATAGGCTGTTAAAGAGCCCGATCTTGCTGGAACTTTAATACTTACTGAGTAACTAATAATATTATTTGGTGCCACCGTAGTAACAGGACCATACCAAAAGTTTGAAATTTGATTTGTAGTAGAAGAACCTGCTCCACCTACAGTTGCAATAACCGTATAAGGTAATGAAACATTACTATTTGAAGTAGTTGCACCAGTAAATACTGTTTTCATGCACATATATCTTGATATTTGAGCAGTACTCCCAACGTTCGTACACCGAATAGTTCCAGTATAAGTAATAGTAGCATCACTATTAATATTTGCTGCTGTATAATTATAAGAACCAGTTGTGTTTCCACCAGTTACTGTACACGTAGCATGTGCTGAACTAAAAAATGCATAAAGTACAAATAACAGTAAACTAGCTAAAACATACTTTAAAGTAGATGAAAACTTTTTGGCTAGCATGTAGGAACTATGACTTACAATACTTATTGACATACATAAGGCCCCAATTTTTTAGCACTGTATTGCTGACTTTCGTAAGTGAAATTAACTTGACATGAACCATGATCAAGAAGGTCTATTTCAAGTTTATTTTGCTTTAATAGTTTTGGAACGAAGACCTCACCGTCATAGCCCACTACGGCATCTTGTTGTCCATTAATTCGGACGCTATAACCCGGTAACAATGGCGAGTTATTTTTATCTACAACTTTGACTAATCCTGAAACAACTCGATGAGCACCAAAGTCAACTAAAGTTCCTTGGCGATAGCCCACAAGTGCTGTTCGATTGGTCGTTGTCACATCCCATTCCAGTGGTAAATAAGATGGGTCTAGATAGATATGATGAGATTGATACGGTCTTAAATTCGCAATTAAGAATCTTCCTGATTTATCTGTCTCTCCTAAATTTACTCCACCATTTATAATTTGGCTTTGCGGTCCAGCATTGGTGACAACAGCATAACCATCTCCAATTTCATTCGCCGCAAATATACGGCCTGCTGCTGCAACTAAAGATCCTGTCGCTGAAAGTGCAACTTGGTCATTATCTCCAATTCGGTTATAGCGACCTGTCAGGTACGCAGCCCGTGCGCGATAAGAGCCATAGACCGATGCATTGTTAGCATGTGCATCTTGATCCCGTTCAACATAACCACCCCATCCAAATGAACCAATTTGCGGATCTGTAAATCCATTGATTTCTTGTCTGTAGGTTGTTTTACCACTGTCATTAGATACACTTGTAATTGCATTGACTCTGGTAGATGGCGTATAGCGCAGCGCAAAGTAAATGCCATAGTCCTTATGGTTTTCATAGTCTTTATAAGCTGAACTATAAAAGCCCCAGTTCTTGTTTAAACTTCCGCTTAAGTTGGCAGACAGTAACTTATACGAGTTATCACTGTATTTGATCTGGTTATAGCCCACATAAACACCATAGCCCGTATAAAAGTTATAGTTAATCCCTGCCCTAATAATCTCGTCTGCCAGCGCGCTGTAGTTTAAATAGTTTTGTGATTCAGCATTAATCTGATTTTCTTTCAAATATCGAATTTGCGACACCCGTGCCAAGTCAAAATAGTTATCAAATACTTTGCGGTAACTGGTATTAAACGAAATATTTTTGCTAATTCGCCCTTCTAAACCAAGCAGAGCCGAATAGCCGTTTTCATCTTTATACTGACTTGCAGCAATGTCAGCATTAATCACCCCAACACCAAACAGGTTCTTGGCAAAGCCTGTTCCAACGTTGGAAAGACCATCTGTGGAAGCTTCTGCACCACCACTTAAGGTCAGTGAGTTGCTATAACCATAACGAATTGCACCAGAGGCAAAAGTGGCATCATCATAATCGTTTGAGTACAGTCCGTAGTTATAACGCGGAACCCCAACATCGACTGAAAACTCATTGATACCTTTTGCCAGAATCTTCGATGAAAAGTAATAAGGTTTTTTAGTAATGGTTTGCTGACCTGTTGCATCAGTTGTTACCAGTGTGACTTCATTTCCTGAAATAAATGGGAGCTGCTTAACATCAAATGGACCTGAAGGAACAAGGCCTGAATAAATCTTTTGCTGGTTAACGTATAAGTCCAGTGTAGAAGGTAGCGCCGCTGAACCGGAAAACTGTGGCAGCGCCGAAGTAACAATATCACCACGTTGGGTATAGGCACTCGACCACTGCAAACCGGCAAGACGTACACTACTGCCCCAGTCAGAACTATTGGAAATAAAGTCACCTAGGGTATATATCCTGACTTTTTCAGGATCTACATATTGCCACTTGCTCTCTAAGCGCACCCACTTCTCATGGCTATAACTATTTTCATTACTACCGTTGTATAAAACGCCTGATGAAAAATTACCAAGCGCGCTGTTAAAAATCCCTTCTGCCGAACCTGAGAAAATACTCTCATCATTAGTAATGGTGTGATACATGCTGTAATTCAGAATTGCAGCATTTAAAGGTTTCATTTTTAGTAAGTTGGTGTTTGTAGTCGGTTGACCAGTTAAGTCAACAGAATAGTCACTCAACATACTTGCAGGAACTTGTAAGTTTAGAGACTGCTCATTTTCCAGATACTTAAACTGGACTCCTTTCAGTTCATTAATACATACCCATTGGCTGTCAGGGATATGTTCATCCATTTCCAGTCTTAAGGCTTTTAAGTCATGGACGCGTATATATAATTTTCTATCTTGATCTTGATGTACCGATATTAAGTCGGTAGAAGTATTAGAATTGATAGAAATATTTAAAAATAGTTGTATATAGCCTTTATCTGAACCAGAGGTCTGAAAAGCGGCGTTTGAAACTTCCGGAATATTAGGCAAAGCGGCATTAGTGTTGTCTTGTAATGATTCAGCAAAAGCATGAACCGGCAAGTACATAACACACAAAGCACTTACGAGATATTTCATATGTGCCTCGTTAAAGAGATGCTGGCTTACCGTTAATATTCAATGAAATATTATATTTATGATCAGCTTGGAATTTAAAATCAGGGCTAATATTAAAGTTTCTTGACTTTCCAGAAAGAATATAACCATTTACGGTATTTACTTTAATCGGGTAACTTTTATTAGAAGTAGTATCCACAAGTGTTAAATTATTTAAAAGCGCGTGGCGATTGCCAACATTACTAATAGTAAGATAAGCACTGCTTTGGTCTTGCTGTATTGACCAACTCAGTTTAGTCATCGCATCTTTATTCACTACAAATACAGGCAATGATGAGCGAAGTAATACATTTACACCTTGCGATGCTTTACGGCTATCGATAGGTTTTGGTAATTCATCAAGAATAATACGATAAGTTTTTTCACCAGAAATTGGTTCTGGCTTAATGCGGACTACACGTAAATTATAAGAATCATTCGGTTTTAATTTTAAGAAAGGTGGACTAACTGCAATATCATCTGTTGGAATTAATTGATCTTGTCCAGCATTTTGAGTCCATTCAAATATACGTATTTGTAAGTCAGCACTTTCGTTCGACTGGTTATATAAACTAATTGAGGATGCAGATTGATCACTCAATATTTCAACATTCACAGGAGAAAGACGTATTGAGGCAGCATTTAACACACTAGGCAAAAATAACAATAAACTTGTAGCAACAAAGATATTTTTTTTCATAACTTGCCCAGAATTACTTTTCTCAAATTAAGCTAGAGCTAGCTCTTACAAAAGAGCTAGCGACAACAATGAACAGAACTTATTTAAAAAATTAATAAGTCACAGTCACAGTTACTGTGTCAACATAGCTACCCGCACTAGGTAAAGTTGAGCCAGCAGGGATACGGCCATATACGTTCACTGTTTGTACTGCACCAGTGCCTGTACCGCTATAAGCTGTTGTTGCAATACCAATTGCTGTTGCACGGTTAGTATCAGAGAAAAGGTTATAAGGGATATATTCGTTACTTGTTGCTCCACCAATCATACGGCGTTGAGTAGTCTGAGCATTTTTACCTGCGTCAAACGCCAAAGTCCATGGCACAGTGTTGTTACATAAAACTTTAATTGCAGTACCACCTGTAGTAGTCGTGTCTGCATCTACATTGCTCGCAAGAGAACTTAAAGTACCGAAGTCTAAGATTGCATTTGCAGTTGTGCCTGTAGCTGAAGTATTAAGTACGCAGCTATTCGTAATAGTGGCTTTAACAGTTAATGTACCAGTAGCCGTTGCAGCATTTGCAGCGGTGATAGACATTAAACCCATAGCAATTGCAGATAAACCGATGAGAGATTTTTTCATGATTGAAAACCTTTTTACATTACGCCAATAAGAATTAATAGATGTAAAAACTAGCCTTCCCCAATCCAATCACTAGCTTCTTTGACTGTTTTTTCAAAGCGTCTTTTTTTTTACTCTACTGTGCGCGCATCATACAAAAAAACAACAAAAATATAGCTATTCATTTCATTTTAAATATCTATTAACAAGTTAAATTTCGATGGATTTCTCAATTATGAGTATTTATATGGTATGTACCACTTTTTAAAGAAATTTCCGGTAATTTTATTCAATTTTTTTTATTAGTTTTATTAAAAAATCATAAAATTTCATTAGTTAAATTTTACCATCATTTTTTATATTTTATTATTTTCAGAACTAAATTCATAATAAGTGTTTAAAAAATCAGCATTTTTTTTAATTCTATATATTTTAAATGAATAAGAAATTAAAATTTAATGAATAAGAATTCTAAGAGTTTGGAACATGCTTTGATTGATTTCCTTAACTTTAGAACAAGAGGAAATTATTTATAAAGAAAGAAATACTTGCTTAAGTATTTCTGAATACCAAATGAAAAATGAAACCCAACACCCCACCCGCCAGCGCAAAGCTAAGTTGAACGTAAGCCTTTCCGTACCAAGCCAACTTATTAAATGGATAGTTTTCACTATATGCATCAATGATCAAAATATTTTTTATGTCCCAAGTATGAAATCCTTTAGGTCTTACAGCAAAAAAATCAAGAATAGGTGTGAAGCCTAAAATAAATAAAATACCTAATAAGGGATAGACGATACTTCCTGGGAAAATAGGTTTCTTTTTTTGTTCCATAGCATCAAAAATGATAGCAACTGCAACTAGACAAGATTCGACTAAAGCAACTTTTTTAAAAGTTTCAAAATCATAACCTAGATAAAACATTAAAACTAATAAAAATATATCAGTAAAAAAAACAGAAATTGTTAATAATTTCCAGCTCATTCCAATTCCCTACTTAATTTTTAGAGTGCTATATAGTTGTAATAAGATCGGTTTAAAATACTATATCAATCTACAAATATTACCAAAAAACAAATCTAAAAAATATCAGATCAACAAGTCAAAATTTACACTTATGATTAAATTACAAGCAAACAAGGTTCCAAGAGGCTAACTAAATATTTAAGAAAACCGTAATAAACATAAAAAAACAATTTTTTATAATATTAAAGCTGAGGTTAACAAAATTTATTTCTGTAATTATTCACATAATTAAAATCAATAAACGCTCATATTAAAAGTACAATATATAAATATTATTAGACTTATTCCTATTCTAAAAAAACCATAATATCTAAAATATCCTAATTTAAAAAATTGAGTAAATAATGCTCTGGGCATATAAGAATACTAAACTTTTTAATCTTAAGCATCATCGACTACTTTTGACCTCCACCTCATTGAAACTAACAATTCCATACTTGTAGTTTAAGTTGCTTCTTGGCAAGGTATCTACCAGTAAAACATTAGGAATTTGTTCACATATGGCGAGTCCAGCACAAATTATTCGACATAAATTTCTCAATACATTTTTTTCACGCCATTCTCTCTGGTTCTTATGTATTTTTACTGCACTTAGTATCACTTGGTTCAGAACTGTATATACCCCACATAGTATCTATTATTTTATTTCTGATACTTTACTCAATGGATTATGGGTGCTTACAGGTGTATTGAGTCTATTAGGCTTATATGACGTATTACAGAATAGGCACTCTATCTTAAGAAATTACCCGATCATGGGCCATTTTCGTTTTCTATTTGAAGACATACGTCCTGAAATTCGCCAATATTTCATTGAAGCCGATCAAGATGCACTACCCTTCTCGCGCATGCAAAGAAGTTTAGTTTATCAACGTGCTAAAAATGAAAATGCAGACAAACCTTTTGGTTCAATTATTAACGTATATCAAGAAGATTACCGATTTATTGTTCATTCAATTAGCCCATGTCCACCGGCAGACCCAAAGAGCTTTCGGATTCAAATTGGTAATAGCCAATGCCTTCAACCGTATAGCGCTTCTATTATGAATATTTCTGCCATGAGTTTCGGTAGTTTAAGTGCAAATGCAATACGCGCATTAAACAAAGGAGCACAATTAGGCGGTTTTTATCACGATACAGGTGAAGGTAGCCTCAGTCCTTATCATTTAGAAAATGGTGGTGATATTGTTTGGCAAATTGCCAGTGGCTATTTTGGTTGCCGTACTTTAGATGGTAAGTTCGACGAGCAAAAATTTGCTAAACAATCTCAACTACCACAAATCAAGATGATTGAGTTAAAGCTTTCACAAGGTGCTAAACCCGGGCATGGCGGCATTTTACCTAAGCATAAAATTACTGCTGAAATTGCCGAAATTCGTGGTGTCTCACGAGATCACGATTGTATTTCTCCAGCGAAACATTCAAGTTTTTCTACACCAATTGAAATGATGCAGTTCTTACAGAAGTTACGCACATTATCTGGCGGAAAACCTGTTGGTTTTAAACTGTGTATTGGGCAACCTTGGCAGTTTATGAGTATTGTGAAAGCAATGCTTGAAACGAAAATAGTTCCTGATTTTATTGTAGTAGATGGCTCTGAAGGTGGAACTGGCGCAGCGCCAATTGAGTTTAGTGATTATATTGGAACACCGTTACGTGAAGGCTTACGTTTTGTACACAACACACTTGTAGGTGCTGGACTAAGAGACCAAGTTAAAATTGGTGCAAGCGGTAAAATTATTAGCGCATTTGATATTGCCAGCACATTTGCATTAGGTGCAGATTGGGTCAATTCAGCACGAGGATTCATGTTCGCAGTTGGATGTATTCAAGCTCAAAGTTGCCATACGAATCAGTGCCCTGTAGGCGTAGCAACCCAAGATAAAGATCGCCAAAAAGCCTTACATGTACCCACTAAAGCAGAACGTGTATTTAATTTTCATAAAAATACATTACATGCTTTATCCGAAATGATTGCTGCTGCTGGCTTACGCCATCCTTCGGATATTAAAGCCCATCACTTGGCACAACGTGTAAATGACCGTGAAATTAAGAATTATGCTCAATTGCACTTTTTCTTAAAAGACGGAGAGCTTTTGCAATCTGAACTTAATAATGATGGTGATAATTTTTATTACCGAATGTGGAATATGGCTGATGCCAATCATTTTTAATTTATATTAACTTGATAATTTGAGCATCATAGTTAAGTGTGATGCTCTTTTCTATTTTAAACTTATATGTGATTTCTACTTAAATTAGTTTCTTATTTTAGTTTGTATTTAATGTATTTTTCACCTACTATTAAAGTATAAATAATATACATGCTTTAATTTTATTAAATAAATATCCTCAAATTGTTATAACAAGAAGGTGTATTCTCATGTTAAAGAAAACATTCATTTCATCTTTTGTCGCATTGGCTGTAGGGTTAAGTAGCTATGCAGTTGCTTGTACACGTGCAGTTTATTTAGGCAATAATCAACATGTTATTACTGCCCGCTCGATGGACTGGAAGGTTGATACGGGTACGAATTTATGGATTTTGCCAAGTGGTGTTGCCCGCGATGGAAGTGCAGGATCTAAATCAATAAAATGGACTTCTAAGTATGGCAGCGTTATTGCAACCGGTTACGAAGTCTCTACGACTGATGGAATGAATGAGGCTGGTTTAGTTGCAAATGTCTTATGGCTAGTTGAATCTCAATATCCTGACGTAAAAAAATCAAATAAACCACTGTTAAGTATTGCCGCTTGGGCACAATATGTTCTTGATAATTTCGCAACCGTAGATGAGGCTGTGAAAGCGCTGGAGAAAGAACCTTATACAATTGTGACTGATAGTGTTCCAGGTGAAACGAGATTAACGACACTACATTTATCTATTTCAGATAAAACGGGGGATAGCGCAATTATTGAATACATTGGTGGTAAGCAAGTTATTCACCACAGCCGAAGTTATCAAATCATGACTAACTCACCTACTTTTGATAAACAATTGGCATTGGCAGAATATTGGAAACAAATTGGTGGTACCGTTATGCTTCCTGGTACAAACCGAGCTTCTGACCGTTTTGCTCGCGCTTCATTCTATATCAATGCAATTCCAAAAAATGATGATATGAAACAAGCGCAGGCTTCTGTATTTAGCGTAATTCGTAATGCATCTGTTCCATACGGTTTAAACACACAAGAAGAGCCTAATATTTCATCGACTCGCTGGAGAACTGTTGCAGACCATAAACAGATGCTTTATTTTTTTGAGTCAGCCTTATCACCGAATGTATTTTGGGTTGACTTAAAGAAAATAAATTTTAAAGACGGTAAAACGCGAAGACTTGATCTAGGACCTGAGCAGAGCCATATCTATGCAGGTGACGCGACATCTGAATTTAAAGTTACGAAACCATTTGCTTTTTTAAGTCCAAAAACTCTTTAATGAGGGGTAAAATTTATCATCTTTAAGATAAATAATATTAAACGTGCTTTCTTGGAATTACATTATGAAAAAAGCCCTATTTTTATTAGGTACTTGTTTACTTACAGCAGCTTGTAGCACAACCTCGTATAAGTCTAATACCACGACAGCAACATCTGAGCTAAAAACAGCTGGTCAGCTTAATTGCTTACCTACAGAACTTTGTCCAAGCTTACTGGTTAAATGGAATGAAAAACAGAAAAATCAAGTTCGTGTAGATGTTCATTTAAGTAGTAGTTACAACTTCTATGATATTAATTCGCTAGTATTTGATATCGATGGAAAGCAGTTTAGTTATAAACCAGCTCAAGCTACTGAGAAAACGAATGTTAGTCGACTTGTTCCTAAGCACTCGACAACTTACTTTATTATTCCAAGTCAATTCTTACAGGAATTTAAAAATGCTCAAAACATTAATGTTCTAGTTAAAACTGACAAAGGTATTATTGAGCGCAATATGTATTCTCCGCAGAAACAATCTTCGGTCTATAAAAACTTCGTTGAGCTTTATCAGAGTTTAAAATAATCATCTGATTTAATTAACTAATGCACTCAATCTATTGACTAGATTGAGTGCATTACTTTTTTAATAATAAAAATGCTTTGGCTTTGCATGCAAAAAGGCTGGAATCAAACCTGTTAAAGCTGCACGTATATCTGCACGCTCATTAATTAATTGATGAGACCCCTCTTCAAGCATTAATAAGGTTTGAAGCCTAAACTTACGGCGAATAAACTCAATGTTATAACGCCAATCTACTGTTTGATCTAATGCACCTTGCGCCAACCAGACAGGAATACGACAAGCAGGTCGTTCTTCCATTTCCTGCATCCATTTCGACATTGCCAAAATCCAGTCCATACCCATCATGCGTGGCTGCAATGGATCTTTTAAACGAATAAAACGTAAAAATTCAGGATTATGATTATTACGTCTAAAGTGTCTTGGTACTTGGCGTTTAATGCGGCGAATAATGCCAAGTCCCACTGGATTATGCCACCATGCTGTTTTAGCTGGGCGAATTAAAGGTGAAAGTAATAAAACTCTATCAACAATTGGATCTTGGCGTTTTTCTGCATACTCAAGCAAATGATGCATCCAAATTGCACCACCCGTACTTTGACCTATCCCGACCCAAGGCTTAGGTAACTGGTCTGCATGTTTAACATATCGATAAACAGCCATCAGAACTTGTTGGTAATGATCAAAATTTTGAATACTTGCTGGTGAACCATTACTTAAACCATGACCAGGTAAGTCATAGGTAATTACACTAAAACCCTGTTCAAGTATTTCACGAATAATTGGCTGATATATTCCACTATGTTCAAGATAACCATGTAATAAACAGACAGTTCCTTGTACTTTGTCTAATTTAGGCTTAAAAACTTGAACATGCAGACGGAATAAAGGCATTTGGACATAGCCTTGCCAGTGATCACAGTCGAGTAAATGTAAACCGTATAATTTTCGATATGCTAAAAGTTCACGAGAAGGTTCTTCTAATGTATTTAAATTAAGAGGACTTAAAACTTGCGGAGTGAGATCACGGTTAGGCACCGGTAAATCTAATTGTTTTAATACGGCAGGATTGAGAAATGGGATCTCAGACATTAAGGCACCTCTCGACAATCACTTGAACCAAATAGCATGTCACGAATTGTCGCAAGTAATTCATAATTTGCACGACGACTATGATCGTAGTTTTGTACACTCGGTTGCCAACGTGTAAGTGCTGTTGGCATTGGGGCAATAACAGGAATCGTTTCGATACCATTCAAAGCAAATAAGCGACGTGTACGCGGCATATGATATTCATCTGTGACTAACATTACCGTAGGAGCACCACCTTTCTTTTGAAGCAGTAACGAACTAAAACGAGTATTTTCACAAGTATTCATACTTTTTTGTTCTAATAACTTTGCATCGACCCCACGCTTTTTTAGCCATGCCTGCATATAAGGTGCCTCAACACCACTCAACACAATCGGTAGGTCATTTTGTTGCTCAACTTCTAACGTTTTTTCCAGTCTTAAACGTGTATAACTATTAACTACAATGTCTTTGCCATTTTTATCTAAAGTTAAACCACCACCTAACACCACAATTGCGTAAGGTTCTGACAGTTTTTTTGGCTGAGGTTGAAGTGGATTTTTACTGACATCTTCAACTTTCTGCTCAGGCTCGCTTACCGCTTTTTGATGCTCGGGTAATACAGGTTTTCTTGCCAAAAACTCTGTGTATTGTTCTGTAAGCGCTTTATTTTCTGAGCTGTTAATAAAAAGTGCTTCATCAATAGGACCACTTGTTTCATCAGCTGCATCTATTTCTGAGTTTTTAGCAACCAAAGGAACACTTACAGCTGAAGTTTCTTGCTCTTCTTCCATTTCTTGTTCTTTTTCTTCTAAAAGAATAATTTGCTGCAAAGCTTTATAGTTTTCTTGGATGTAGCCCAAATCTGCTGCTTTTTTCTCACGTAAAGCATCTTCGGTCAACTTTAAATAAGCTTGACGAGCAATCCATAAATTTGAACCTGGCTCTAAGTTATCATGTTCACTTAAGGCAGCTTTTCTCTGGCTTTCCGCAGCCACTTCATTCACATCTACAGGCACAAAATAGTTAAGCCCAGCTACAATAAGTTTTGAATAAAATGGTGAATATAAAAAAACTACGAAACAGCCTAATAGTACAAATAGCACAGTGACTACTTGTACAAAACGTACCATTAAATGTACTTTTGGCATAAAACTATTCCGTATGATTTTCAATTAAACCTAAACTGTTATAAAGCACAGGTTCTGGTTCTAACATAACATGGAAATGCTGATCAACATCATGCTGTACAGCCTGATAAGTTTTCTTCACATCAGCAAGAGATGCATTGGCATAATTCACCAAAACCAATGCTTGTTTGTGAAACATACCCACCACACCCAACTGCTTACCTTTCCAACCTGCTTGATCAATTAACCAACCAGCTGCAATTTTAACGTTACCGTTAGCTTGAGGATAATGTGGAATTGTTGAAAATTGTGTGATTAAACGTTCAAACTCATGCGCATTTACTATTGGGTTTTTAAAGAAACTTCCTACATTTGGATATTCTTTAGGATCAGGAAGTTTACTTTGTCGAATGTTAATAACCTGATTTTGTAAATTTTCAGCAGTTAGATTGTCTCCAACTGCCTGCTTTAAATCACCATAATTTAACTTTAAATGAGGCTGCTTAGGTAATTTAAAGGTGACATGCGTAATGATGTAGCGTGTCGGATCATCTTTAAAAATGCTATGTCTATAAGAAAAATGACAGTCTGCTGCTAAAATTGATTTGATCTCTTTAAACTGTCTGTCATAGACTTGCACTGACTCAATGAACTCACCAACTTCAACGCCATAAGCACCAATGTTTTGTACTGGTGAAGCACCAACCAATCCCGGAATAAGTGCTAAATTTTGCAATCCATACCAGCTCTGCTTAGTACTATATAAAACAAAATCGTGCCAAACCTGCCCTGCACCTACTTTAACTTGAACAAAATCCTGATTTTCAGACAAAACTTCTATACCTTGAATATCAAGATGTATAACTAGCGCATTAATTTGCTGCGGCAACAACATATTACTACCGCCAGACAAAACAAGTACGTTTAACTCATGCTGTTTAGCAAAATCCAAAGCAGCTTTAATATCTTCGATAGAGGTGATTTTAGTGTAATGAGATGCTGTCACATCTAAACTTAAAGTGTTGAATGGCTTAAGCTGTACTTGATTTTGAATTTGCATTGTATTGAAAAACCTATTCCTAAACATTCAACTGTTTTTTTAAGATATTAACCCACGCTAAAGTACTTGATTCACATTGGTCAAGTACACGCTCAAAGCCTTCCTCACCACCATAATAAGGATCAGGTAAAGCTTGTTTTGGATATTGCGGATCATGCTCACTCATTAATGCAACTTTTGCTCGAATTTGATGACTACCAAATTGAAATATCGCGTTTTGTAGCAAATTATGAATATCTTCAAAGTTTTGATGATCCATTGCCAAAATCAAATCAAAATCTAAAAAATCTCGAGTTGAAAGTTGTCTAGCACGTAAAGACGACAAATCATAGCCTCTTTTTTTAGCATGCATTTGGCTACGCTGATCAGGTGCTTTATTTGGATGATAATTACTCGTTCCAGCCGAATCGACGATTACATTGAGTTGATGCTTATCACAATAATGTCTGAAAACCACTTCAGCGGTGGGTGAGCGGCAAATATTTCCTAAACAGACACATAAAACCTTATATTGTGTTTCCATTAGAAATTAGTTCCAAACATTTGAATTACATAAAAATAAACAGATTGCTTGCAAAGTTACTGCAAAATTCCGACAAGCTATAAATCTGGTCAAGTCTTTCTTGACCGTAATGGCCAGTTGCATTTTGTCAAAACTCAGTTGGGTTGAAAAGGAAAATAATGTTTATCAATAGATTAAAAGTTGATAAATCAGGCGATAAAGTCACTAAACTTTTATTTTGAATTTAATTAGAGATAGCAATCATATTTTGAATAAAATCATATTCAATTATAAAAGCCCTACTCATAGGGCTTTAGATAAATCATTTTGCTGAAGTCATTAACTCGATCATTTCCTTCGTTGGCCTTAAGCTACCTAATTGCCACTGTTCAGGTTGATATTCATCAATTCGAATCCAAACATGCTCTCGAAAAGCTGGATTACCCTTACCCTCTATTTCTACAAATAAGTCTGTTATCCGTTTAAAAAGTTCGGCCTTACTGTCTTTATCGAGTAAACCTTCTATAGTTTGTATATTTATAAATGGCATAATGCTACCTGAATTAATGCTAGGTCTAAATTATAGACCCATCCTAATTGGAGCTTCCTCTAATGTCAAATCAAATTATTCCAGACCATAAATTTCCCGTAGACGTCTGTGGGATATTCAAAATTACAGAAATATTGAATGACAGATGGACGATCTTATTATTAAGAGAAGCTTTCTATGGGGTAACGAAATTTAATGATTTTTTAGAAAATACAGGTATATCAAAGCAAGTTTTAACCGATCGTCTCAAACATCTTGTCCAATTAGAAATATTCGAACTATCAATTTATAAAGAAGTTGGTGTACGAGAGCGTAAAGAATATTTACTCACTAAAAAAGGCAAAAGCCTAAATATCGTTCTACTCGCAATGCTTGAGTCAGGTGGTAATTTTATTGAAGAAGGTAAAGATGTAGTCAAAGTTTTTGATAAAAGTACAGATGAAGAACTGAAATTAAAACTTGTTGATTCATCTAATCAAGTTATAGATTTGAAGAATTTGGAACTTAAACTCATCCATTCTAAAAAATAAATTTCTACATCTTAAGTTCAGTGATGCAAGTTCGGAAAGCTATCATATTAAAAATAAAAAAAGCCTACTCTTTCAAGTAGGCTTCCCCTTATGACTTTTGCGCTGATCATTAAGGTTTATTGTTGTTTAAAGCAACCCCATGATCTTACAGAAATACTTAAAAATAAAAAAGACCTTTCGAGTTTGCTAAATCATGTCCTTGTAAGACTATTCAACCACCTATCAGAGCACTTATCTTTACGATTTTATTTATAAATTAAAACTAAAAGATAAGCTCTTCTGTAGTGTTTACCTTAGCAAAAGCATTCCTAAAAATCTGGTTGTGATGATCAATTATATATTGGGCACTTAAATGTATTGAATCAAATGTAGTGTGTGCATCGGAGGCTACCATTACTTTATATCCAGCCTCTGAAGCAGCTCTAATAGTCGTGTCTATACAATATTCAGTTTTCATTCCAGTTACTATAATTTGTTCAATATCTAGTCTCTCTAACAGTTCTTTTAAGTCCGTATTCTTAAAGCTACTCGGATAAGTTTTCTGAATAACAAAATCTTTATCTGAATTAAAAGATAAGTCTGCTATTAGTTGAGTATTCGGACTATCTGGATCTAAGGGTGTATTTTTGTCGCCCACATGACGGACAAAAATAATGGGTCTGTTATTCAATCGGTGATGTTCTATCAGCTTAAGAATATTTGAAAGTATGAGTTGATGGTTACAAGGTTTCGACTCTGCATTGAATAGGCCATTTTGCATATCAATAACAAGTAAAGCTGATTTTGAGTTATGACTTTTATCCATAATCTTTCTCTGTAAAAAACCAATAATGTGCAGAGAAAAATAAACCCAGCCATTATTGGCTGGGTTTGGTTATCTTATTAAGTCGTTCTAATAAAAAATCACACGCAGCCTTTTCTGAAGGTCGTGGTGGTTGTATTGATTTTTTTTAGTAAACAGTTCATGAATTAAACTTGCTCATCATTAAAGCGCAAATAAACATAGCATAGTTGTTCCTCAAAAAACAAAGCTTATTTACTTAATTGAATGTAAGTACTCATAGGCCCCTTTTTCATTACTCTCCAGCTTAATAACTGCATCCGTTTCGTCATTTAGTGTCAAATTAAATATTATCCCATTCTCATAAGAAATTTGATGGCCCATTCGAAACTCAGAATCAAGTGATTCAAAAATAATAAATTTTCCCTCGCTATTTGAAGCGATATAGTAAGTATTGTTCCGATGAACATATCTAATTGTATACATCAACATGAAAATCCCATCTCAAATCAATTATGCTTTTTCTTAAAAATAAAAAGACCCATTTTCACTTTTCATTAAAAAGTCTTAATGGAAAAGACGCTTAAACCTCAAATAAGTAACAGTTACTTGATCATATTTCCTACTTAATAACGTCTATACAACCTCAACGCGAATTAAGATAAATAATTATTTAATTCAAACTATTAAAAAATGAACTCCTCCCTTTTACTTTCTAAAATCAATTATTTGGCTTTTTCCAACTTATACTATTAAATTGATATTACAGAAATACTTAATAATAAAAAACCCCACCATTAGTCGATAGTTAGCAGGGTACATGGTAAAAAATTTGCTTTTAGCAGGTTATTTCAATTCAGAATTTTATATAATTTTTTAAAAAATTTATTTATTTTTAAATAACTTATCAGTCGTATTTCTATCAATTTTACTACGATGTCCATTTTCAAAATATCGATCGACATGACATAGTTTTGTTTTGGTATCACAGAACACACCATTTGAGAGTGTAAATGCTGAAGTATCAAAATCGCCTTGGGAGAAAGCCTTATTCGCCTTATAAGGACCTAAGTATTTAGTTGTAAGTTTTTTTGAGATACCTTTTTTGTCTGCGCATATGTATTTGTCACAAATTACACCCTTTTGAGGTGAAAATACACCAGAGTTGTTTTTTGCCATCGCTACTGAGCTAAACATGAAGCAACTACATCCAATGATACTAAGTAAAGTTTTAGAAATTTTCATTTTTAGAACCGAATAAAATTATTAATTGTTAAGGCATTATATAAATTAGAAGCTTGCCAGAAAATCTCTACCAGCCTATAAATAACAAAAAGCCCACCATTCAATGTCTTTTTAAATAACTTATGCATCATCTGCACATCCTTCTCGATCCCGAACAGATAACAATAGTGTTGATGTCATCTAACACCCAACATAATTGCCCTAGAACTACTTTATTTTAAGGTGTCCTGTGCTAAGTTATTTAAAGATTGAATCTTATAGAACCATTCGACAATAATTTTCAAAAATAAGGAAATAACGTATATGAGCCATTTTCAGTTTCAAACCGTTCCAAATATCATTTCTGGCTTAGGTTCTATACAAGAATTACAAAATGTTTTGTCTTCAAAAGCTTACCGTAAGTTATTGCTAGTCACCGATGCAGGCATGATCAAAAATCAATTACATCTACCCATTCTTCAAATTTTAAATACGCTCAACATTGAATATGACATTTATGCAGATGTTCAGGCTGATCCACCAGAACAAGTGGTCTTAGATGCAGCCAATTATGCAAAGCAGCAAAATGTAGATGCCATTATTGGCTTTGGTGGTGGTAGTTCTTTAGATGTTGCAAAAGTAATCGCTTTACTCGCCCACCCCGACCAGACTCAAAGTTTGCAAGACATGTATGGCGTAAACCAAGTCACCACAGCTCGCCTTCCACTTATTTTAATTCCGACCACAGCTGGTACAGGTTCAGAAGTAACACCTATTTCAATTGTGACTACTGGCGAGACAACAAAAATGGGGATTGTCTCTCCAGTACTGTACGCCGACACTGCGATTCTTGATGCTACTTTTACTCAAAACCTTCCAGCGCATATTACTGCTGCAACAGGTATTGATGCGATGGTACATGCCATTGAGGCATATACCTCTAAGCACAAGAAAAATATTTATACCGATATTTTAGCTAAGAATGCTTTGAAGTTACTAAACCATAACTTACCGAAAGTTCTTAAAGATGGTAATGATTTAGAAGCACGTCAAAACATGCTTTTTGGTTCAATGCTCGCGGGGCAAGCATTTGCAAACTCACCCGTTGCTGCGGTACATGCTTTAGCTTATCCACTGGGTGGACATTTTCATTTATCGCATGGACATACCAATGCCTTAGTGCTGGTTGAAGTATTAAAATTTAATGCGCCGAATGCAAAAAAATACTATGCGGAACTTATGCAATGGTTAGATCCATATAGCAATGGCAGCACTGATGGCTTGTGTGATCTGTTCATTGACCATATGCAGAACCACTTAGACCGTAGTGGCTTGACCTTAAAACTTAGAGATTTGGGTATTGATGAGTCGAGCTTACCTCGGCTTGCTCAAGATGCCATGTTGCAAACTCGCTTACTACAAAATAACCCACGAGACATGACAGAAGCCGCTGCTTTGGCAATTTATCAGGCAATTCATTAATGACTAAACCAGTTTTAAAAAATCGAGATCAATTTAAGTTCTTTTTAGATATTCAAACGCGTTGGGCAGATAATGACATCTATGGTCATGTGAATAATGTGACTTACTATAGCTACTTTGATACCGCAGCCAATGCTTTGCTCATTCAAGAAACAGGTTTTGATATTCATGAAGCAAAGTCAATTGGCTTAGTGGTTGATTCAGCTTGTAGCTTTTTACAAGAGTTATCATTTCCAGAAATTATTCAGGTAGGTGTGGCGATTGGTAAAATCGGTACGACTTCATTACGTTATGAATTGGCAATCTTTAAACAAGGTCAAGATCAAGCCTCAGCTCAAGGGCATTTTGTGCATGTGTTTGTTGATCGCGAAACGCGTAAGGCTGTGCCAATTTCCGAGACAGTTCGTGAGGTTTTAGAGAATTTCTTATTATAAAAAATGAGGCAAAAAGAAAATACACAGCTCTTTTTGCCTCGTTTTAGCTTACATCATTGCGGGATCACTAAAAGAGTCTTCACCCGTTTCAACTCGACCAGCAAAACGTCGGTAATAGTATGGATCACTCTGGCTCGTGATTTCAAAATCATACCAATGCCCGACATCAGCCAAAGCCCAATGTTGCTTAACAACCTGCCCCGCCTTTACGGTAAGTTGTAACGGCGCATCTTGTCGATATGCACAAGGTTTTACCGTCAATATTGCATCCTTGGTTCCTTCATTCATAAGTTCGACATAAACATCACCATTGGCAATGTCATAGCACACTCGAATTTCAGGTTTAACGCCACTATCAACAATACGTTGAGTATCCCCTTTGAAATGACGATGGTAGCCATTTGGACCGAGTACCCATAAGTCGTAACGGCCCAAGTTATCTTTTAAAGCATCACATTCATCATCTAAAGTTTTATTCGGCTCGACAATGTAACGCTTTGGAATGTGATCCAAGTTGAGCTTGTCATAAACATGAAAAACCGCAGCTTGCGTACCTGTATTAGAGAATATTAATTGTACCTTACCGTCCGCTTTACAGCGCGCACTGGTATGCAATTCGTAAGGTAGCGCACGCGACAAACGTATGCCACTTTGCTGAATCGGTAACTTAATATCCGTAGGTACAGGAACAGCTGGCAAAGCTTCTTGATTTTCTCTTAATGCATCTGCCTGCACACGTGTTTGTTTACCATCAAGCTGCGGTAAAGCATCTGCATTTGGTGTTTTAAAGTTAAATGCACTGGTCAAATCACCACACACTGCACGGCGGTACGCACTAATATTCGGCTCTTTTACACCGAAACGTTTTTCTAAAAACATGAGCACGGACGTATGGTCAAACACTTGCGAGTTTACCCAGCCACCACGACTCCATGGGGAAATCACATATAAAGGAACACGCGGGCCCGGACCATAAACGCGTCCATCAGGTGTAGGCTGAGAATGGCTTCCTTCAGGCGCAGTGTGGTCAAAATATTCATCCTGCATATCGACACTGCTTAATGTCGATTTGCCAGCATACTGACCATTTGCAAGTCGAGATGGTGCAGATGGTGACGGTACATGGTCAAAGTAACCATCATTTTCATCGAAGTTAATAAGCAGTGCTGTTTTACTCCATACTTCTGGCACAGCAGTTAATGCATCAATAATTTCTTGAATAAACCAAGCCCCTTGAACTGGGCTTGAAGGATCTGGATGTTCACAGTAAATTGATGGCGCGTTAATCCAAGAGACTTGCGGTAATTTACCCTCACGAATGTCTCTTTTAAAAGCGTCAAGGTACTCTTCAGGCTTATTGCCCGGTAGTGTATTTGCAATGCCTTTATAGAGTGGATTTTTGGCATTATCAGTAGCCGCATCATAGGCTTTATACGGTAGTTTTTGGCCCGTATCGGCATACGGTTTATTCGGTTCCCCACCACTTGCAACTGGGTAGCCAGAAGCAATGTTTGCCTTTCTAAAGGAACGAAATGCACCAAGCATATTATCGCCCCATTCATCCGGCATATTTTGATAACAAATCCAGCTTACCCCTGCTTCTTCTAAACGCTCAGCATAGGTCTTCCATGTGTAACCACGATCTGCCGTAGCGGGATTACCATCAATCCAGTCCCATTCGTTATTTACAAATGAACGCTTAGTCGGTGTTGCCCCATTTGTACCCGTTAAATGAAAAGATCGGTTCGCATCTGTTCCGGTGTGCATGGAACAATGGTAGGCATCACAAATCGTAAAAGCATTGGCAAGTGCAAACTGATATGGAATTTCTTTTTCTTTAAAATAGCCCATAGATATGTCGGTCTTATAAGTTGGCCAGTTCGCCATACGGCCATTGTCCCAAGCTAACTGACTGTCGTTCCATGTATGCGGTGTGCCATCTGCACGCTGTGCATTGTTGGCTGTACCGTCTAAATGAAAAGGCGTTAAAACTTGCCCATTGCGTCTAAGCTGTTCCCAAACCTTACGACCATTTGGCAAAGGAATTGTAAAGCGGTCAGCAAAACCTCGAACACCTTTTAACGTACCAAAGTAATGATCAAAAGATCGGTTTTCCTGCATTAAAATAATAACGTGTTCAATATCTTGAATAGTACCCGTTTTATTATTTGCAGGAATTGCTAAAGCTTTTTGAATACTAGATGGGAAAGCTGCCAATGCCGCAGCACCAAAACCCATATTTAAAGAGTAATTTAAAAATTTACGACGTGTAATCATGATCAGGTTCTTTTTATTATTTAAGTTTAAGGAGCACAGCGCATTACAGGCTTTTTACCTGTCTCTGGTGTATTTGAATTATCATTTGATGAGTCGTTACAACCACTCAGCAGAATGGCGCCGATCAATAAAAAGTAAGAATATTTAAAGGAAGTTGTTCCTGTGCATTGCCTTTTCATGACGATATATAGTCCATTTAAAATCTAAAATGGCTAACATAGAAAAGTACAATGACAGTGGCGTGACTTGAATATTTCAATCCAGTGAAAAATATGAAAATTCTATTATTTCCACATTTCTCACCAGATAAAAACTCACTTAAATTTAAGGCTTTAACTGAATATTTTGGAGTTCGCCATCAAAAGTTTCTATGAGGCTTTTAATAACAGGTTGTTGCTGTAATAGCTCTGTCGCTCTATGGAAAGCTTTTTCTTTACGCATGCTTTGCATGACATAGGGTGTAGATGTATTAACTGCACCATACTCAACCGTAAATTGTGTATTCGGCCATTGCTGGTTTAATGCATCAATGAGGCCTTGTTGTAATTGGGTCAACATATTTTCATATTCTTGAGGAATATGGAAAATCGTATTGCCTCCAATTTCTCCAGTCATTACACCATGTTGAGCAAGTTCTTGAACGGCTGGGGAAAGCTGGCTGTTTCTAAACCAGTATTCCCATTTTTCAAGTGTCCACTCACCTTCCAAAACTTGAGCAGAAAGCTTCAAAATATCCTGAGGCATCAACTGCCCATTATCAGTTACGCTAGATTCTTCTACAGCTGTAGCAGTTTCAACAACCACTTCGGGTTGCACCAAAGGTTGCTGCTCAATAATAGGTTCAGAAACCAAGTCATGAGTTACAGGTGCATCCTGACCAAGAGAAAACTCAGTATCAGATGTTTCAAACAAACCTTGCGGCTCAGCCGTAAAAGTTGGCTCTGGTTCAATTTGTCTAGCTTGGTTTTCAGCCTGAACTTGTACTGCCTTTTGTTCTGGCACGGGAATGAAATCTTCTTCCAGAACACTAACAGTCTCTTGAACAACTGCTGACTCAAGCCCAATCAGCTCATGATGATTTGGATCAAATACCATTAAATCCTGATTAGACTGAGGTTCAGGTTCAGGTTCAGGTTCAGGTTCAGGTTCAGGTTCAGGTTCAGGTTCAGGTTCAGGTTCAACCATAGCGGGTTGGTTAATAACTTCAACAGGCTGAACAGTACTTACAGGAGTAATATCTTGAACTGTTGGTTGCGCTTGTGAGTTTAGCCCCATCACTGCTTGCTCATTTTGTTGAACAGGCTCTGATACTAAAATTTCATTTGGCGCTAAAGGACGGAATGCCAATAAGCGTAAAATACACATTTCAAAACCTTGCTCTTGCGTCACGGCAAGTTGCAAGTCTGAACGACCTTTACATGCGATTTGGTAATAAAGCTGTAAATCTTGAGCAGAAATTAGCTTAGACAGTTGCATAATTTTGCGATTGATTTCATCACTATATTTCAAACTCAAATCAGGTAGATATTGCAAAATTGCCAATTCATGCAATGTCGAAATCAACTGATCAAGCACAAGTGAAACATCTAAAGCTTGATGTCTAAATTGCAATAAAAGCTGACTCACTTTCTCACGTTGGTTTTGATGAACCGCTAAAATCAAATCATAAATAATTGTACGGTCAATCAAGCCAAGCATTTCTTTAACATCTTGGTGATGTACAGCACCCTGTCCATAAGCAATGGCTTGGTCAGTTAAAGATAGTGCATCACGCAGTGAACCTTGAGCAGATTCAGCAATTTGCCAAATTGCATCCTGATCGGCATTAATTTGCTCTTTTTCAAGAATAGCGCCAAGGTGTTTGGTAATTTCATCTACAGCTAAAGGTCGTAGAGTAAATTGCAAACAACGTGAAATAACCGTAATCGGTAGCTTTTGTGGGTCAGTCGTAGCAAACAGAAATTTAACGTGTTCTGGTGGTTCTTCTAGTGTTTTTAATAACGCATTAAAAGAATGCGTCGATAACATATGTACTTCGTCAATCAGGTAAACTTTAAAACGACCTTGCGTTGGCGCATAAGGAACGTTGTCTAAAAGTTCACGCGTATCTTCTACTTTTGTTCTTGAAGCAGCATCAATTTCAATTAAGTCAATAAAACGGCCTTCATTTACCGCCTTGCAGGTTGCACAGACTTCACATGGTGTAGCAGTCACACCTGTTTCACAGTTCAAACACTTGGCTAAAATACGGGCAATTGTAGTTTTACCTACACCACGCGTTCCTGTAAATAAATAAGCATGGTGAAGACGACCGCGTTCCAATGCACTACTTAATGCACGAGAAACATGGTTTTGCCCCACTAACTCATTGAAATTACGTGGACGGTATTTTCTAGCAAGTACTTGATACATGTATGCTCCTTGTTACAGGCATAAGCATACTTTGTTTTTAAAAGAGTGTGAACGCATAAAGCTCATATCCGTACAGATAAACTGCGAACCACACTCTTTTTCAAAGCCAGAAGCGTTTATTTGTCTACGGATGATCATGATGAAGCTCTTGATCAGTTACGCCTTCATCCATGGTTTGGACCAGCCCTACACCATCCTTAATTTCAGCTGAATAATTTCCTTTCTCGGTAAAAATCTGCATGATCGTATAATGGTCTTTTTGACTTTGAGTAATAGTAAAGAAATTCTGATTTGGATCGCCCTGATCAAATTTTCCAGTCCACCGAACAATATCTTGGTCAACAGGTTCGATCTCTACAATTTTACCCGTGCGATTAATGCCATATTCCAACATTTGGAACTTAACAGTGTCACCCACTTTTTTAAGTTCAATCACATTTGGATCATATTTAATCACCATACCTTTCGCATTTTTAAGTAGCGGAAAATTAATATTAGAAGGAAGCTGATCTTTTTCTATTTCATTAAAAACAATTTGTTGCTGAGATAATTTTTCCTTTTCTGACGGGCTCAAATTCAGCATATTTTGACGGACCAAACCATTTTGATTATCTGCTACTTTTGGCCCAGACTCTTGCCGACTTTCTAAAGACGACGTTAAAGCAGAAGAGCTTTGCTGTGAAAAAGCAAACCAGATTAAAACTGCTAACGCCATACAAGCGATAGCAGCTCCTATTAACAATTTATTTTTCTTCATTATTTACAGCTAAGATAGAGATTAGTTATATAGAGAAATTTTCTGCGCATTCAGGTTAATGACACTAACCGCATCAATTTTTCCTTCTACACCTAAACGTACACCATATTTAGGGTTATACAGATACGGGCTAGAGTAAAAATTAATATTATTACCACCCATTGCGGTACTTCCTAACGGATGGGCAAAACCTGAACCAATATTGGTTGAACCATTATGGTACAGGCCAAGATTGTGCCCGACTTCATGACGCATAGCGGCAAAAGAACAACCTGCAATATCATTTGCACCAATCATGTTATATGCAGAAGCATTAATCCAAGCCCAACCACAACCACCATCGCCTGGTTCATTACCTTGATAATAAACACCGTCTGCCAATACACGTTTACGCTCATTTTGTACTGTCGTGTCATCTCGTCCAGTCGAGATTGCTTCTTTTAAAGTGGTAGCAGGGATTTTATAAGTTAAATAGCCCACATCTCTTAAGTAAAAGCGTGCATTCGAATTTTCAGCAGTTAAGTTTGTTAGATTTACGCCTTCAATCATTCTAAGTTTTGCAGCGCTCTCTCCTAAAATTGCATTTACTTCTGGACTAGAAACTAACAACATATCAATTGTATAACTATCTACTGTCCATCCTTGAGCGGTGTAAATAAAACGGCGATTTTCACCATTTTTAATTGCTGTCGACAAACCATTAGGAGCATTAATATAGGTGTCTGCCGATGCATTCGACACAATAACCACCTTATCCCCGACTTGAGCTTGAGCGGGTAGCTGCAAAGTCGGCTGCCAATTTGATGTAGAAAGTTTTACCTTTAAAGTGGGCTGAGTCATATTCGGTAAAGTTGCAGGGATTGTTGCCGTTGAATCAATCACCTTTGTTGGTGAAGAGATCAGCTGCCAATAGCCTTTATCACTTACATACATAAACTCATATTGATCGCCTGTTTTAAGCGTTAAAGTCGCTTGGCTATTAATATTGGTGTTATTAATCTTTGCTGACCAAGTCGCTGTAGACTTGATAACAATTCTATCCCGATCACTTGCGGTGGTAGGCAAAGTGAAATTCGAAACCCAATTTCCATCTCCAAATGAAACTTCTGTTAGCGGGCTACTTACCGCGGCTAAAGATGTTCCGATTTGCTGAACATTTAGCTTCTGAGGTTTTATATATTCTGGAACCCATTTTCCTAAAGCAGAATAATATTTAAACCAATATTCAGAGCCATTTTTTAATGTAAAACTGCTTGGGAATAGTAAATTTGTTTTATCAATCTCCGAGCTTGCACTTGCTGTAGAAACAACTTGTACGGTTGTTCCGTCACGTACATCACTCGGTAATGCAATGGTTTGTGCCCATTTGTCATTTTGAATAAGTATTTTTTGCATGGATGCAGTGGTTAATGGAACGACTTCATAAGTCGCACCATTGGTAGGACTCACTGTTGCTAACTGAGCGACCCATTTATTTTGACTGCTATTAAAGATAAATTGATAAACATCTCCACTATTTATCTTCAATACTTCTAACGGAATATTCGTATTAGAAGTATCTAAATAACTACTATAGGCGGCACTAGAACGAATTGTAATTTTGTCCGAATTATTAGCACTTGCCGGTAAAGAGAGATTTTTGACCCAATTCCCATTTGCTAAAGAAAATTCTAAATCTGAATAACCAAATGGTATTGATCCACTATTATTATTCTGATTTGGTGAAAGTACAGTTGCGGCATACACAAGTGAAGACGCAACAATTGCTCCAATAATAAGTGATGTTTTTAATTTAAAATTCACAGCGGCCTCTTTTATTTGTTTTTAGATTTTCGAATAGCAGGTTAACAAACCATTTTTTTACAGTCAATTTTCGATCAATCAATTTTTCATTAAATTTCAATTACATGAATATTGAATCATTTTGAAATAAAAACATGAAATTTATTAAAGAATGGGTTGTTTATGAGAATTAAATAACTAAATTTATTATAAAGAAAATATTAAAAAGACATTTGAGGGTAAAAAGAAAGATAAATCTCTCTTTTTTACCCTTTATTTTAGTTTACTTTCTTAGGAAAGCTAAACCAGACAAATACAGTTAAAAGGAAGAAACAAATAGCTGAAATAGTGAGTACCCAACTATGCGCATAGCTAAAAGCTTGCTGAGCAACTGCAATTAATTGCCCTCCCAAAGGGCTTTCAAGGTTAGAAGCTAATTGCATGGTTTCACCAATCGAGATACTCGCTTTTTCAATTAAGTTCGATGGAAGCTCTGCTGGTAAAATAATTGAGCGACTATAAAACCAAGACAACATTAACCCGAAAATAGCTACGCCCAAACCAGCACCAAGCTCATAGGCCATACCTTCAATCGCACCTGCTGCACTTGCTTTTTGTGGTGGAACAGATGACATAATCGCAGCAGTTGAAGCCAATAAGGCAATCTCAATACTAAAGCCTAAAAAGACCATACACGTCCATGCTAAAAAATGGTCAGTTGAAAAGTCAAGCTGGGCAAGCCCCCATAGACTAAATCCACTTATTAAAATACCAACAGTAGATACAAGTCTAAGCCCCCACTTATTCAAGCAAATACCAGCTAATGGACCACCTAAACTAATTGCAATCATGAATGGAATAATAAACATGGCTGCCTGTAATGGAGAAAACCCATGCACAAACTGCAACTCTTGAGACAAGAGTAATTCAAAGCCAACCAAAGCAATCATGGAAACCACCGCCATCACAATGCTGGTTGAAATCACTGGATGTTTAAACAATTCCAGATCAATCATTGGCGTGGTCGTTCTTTTTTGGCTTCGAATGAAGTGAATTAAAGTACTAATACCCACCACAAACATCACGACTGTAAGTACCGAGAAGTTATACATCGCCGATTTGATTGAATAGATCAGGCTTAAAATTGCCACGACTAAAATTAAAGCTTGCCCTAAGTTAATTGGCTGATCAGTTTTCTCTTGTTGTTTTGGAATGATCATCGTGATCATGACTAGAACGACTAAAATAATCGGAATGTTAATGAGGAATACAGCTCCCCAATGGAAGTGTTCTAGTACAAAACCACCAACCAATGGACCAAAAGCTGCTCCGCCACCACCTACTGTAGACCAAAGACCGAGTGCAAAATTTCTCTGCTTTTCTTCGGTAAAGGCATTACGTATACCTGATAAAGTGGCAGGAATAAGCATCGCTGCCCCTAGACCTAAAACAGCACGGGAAGCAATTAGCGCGTAAGCTGTTGGAGAAAAGGCCGCAGCTAGAGAACCGATTCCAAAAATTGCAGTTCCAATAAATAATAATTTTTTAAAGCCAATACGATCACCCAGTGCACCCATTGGCAAAATCAAACCCGCCATAATCAGTGAATAAATATCAATGACCCATAAAAGCTGATTGGCAGTTAAATTCAATGCTGCACTTAAAGAAGGTGTTGCAACATGCATCACGGTTGCATCAATCGTAACTGGTAAATATATGAGGACGATAATTGTCAGGATTAACCATTTTTTTTGCATAACGCTCTTCAATATCCAAAACTTGGACATATGTTCAAATCATGGTTATTATATACACAATTGGACACTTGTCCAACTTTTAGTTTTAATGTAATTTGTGTCGAATTCAGTCAGGTGAAAGAAACATGGCCTATCTTAATCGCGATCAACGCAGAGAAATGATTCTGCAAGCTGCCATGCAAGTTGCTTTGGCTGAAGGTTTTACAGCCATGACGGTACGCCGAATCGCAACAGAAGCACAAACATCAACTGGACAAGTTCACCACCACTTTTCTTCAGCATCTCATTTAAAAGCTGAAGCTTTTTTAAAGCTCATGGAACAACTTGATGAAATTGAACAAGCCCTAAAAACCACTAGCCAATTTCAAAGGCTATTCATTTTGTTAGGTGCAGAAAATATCGACAGACTTCAGCCTTATTTACGATTATGGAATGAAGCAGAACTTTTAATTGAACAAGATGCGGAAATACGAAAGGCGTATAATCTTGCCATGCAGAGTTGGCATGAATCTATTGTGCAAGCAATTGAATGTGGCAAGAAAGAAGGTGAATTTAAAAATACATCTAATTCAACAGACATAGCTTGGCGGCTCATTGCCTTTGTGTGCGGATTAGAAGGTATTTATCAACTTGGTTTACAAGGTTTAGCTGAAGAAGACTTTAAGCGTCATACCGAAGCAATTATTCGCCTAGAATTATTATAAATATAGAAGCTGGCATTAATTAAAATACCAGCCTTAAAACACTAAAATTAGAACCAACCTTTACGGCCTTTTAAAATTTGGTCAGTGCAACGCAAGGCTTCTTGAGTAAGCCCCCACAAACGGTAATCACCCGTGATTGAACCAATTTGAAAGTTATGAGTATAGGCAAAACTCAGGTCACGCTCAGGATCGCACCATGCGCCTGAACCATTGTAACCAATATGTCCAAATCCATTTTTAGCGCGTTTACCCATCGTAATAATGCGGTGATATCCTAAGCGCCAATTCATCGGAATTGGCATAACACGATCACGTGCATAACTTTGAATGGTACTGAGTTCTTTAAATACTTCTGGGCGAATGAGTTGTTGTCCATTCCATTCGCCTTGATTTGCTAGCATCGCATAAATTTTAGCAAGACTATTTGCAGTAAATGAACCGTTTGCTGCCGGAATAACTGCTTGTAATCCCTCATCACTAAAGAAACTAAAATGCTTCATTCCTTTTGGAATCATGGCATCCTGAAAATCTTGCGGGTCTTGTCCAGTCCAAGTAATCATTTTTTCAGAAAGTGAACTTTTACGTGCTTGAGGCTTTTTAGGTTTTTCAGCTTGAGTAGGTGCTGGTTTTTCTGATTTTGGTTGAATAATTAATCGTGCTACTCGATCCAGTTCGCTTGCAGGTGTAC
Source organism: Acinetobacter sp. GG2 (assembly GCF_000292385.1). Classification (NCBI taxonomy): domain Bacteria; kingdom Pseudomonadati; phylum Pseudomonadota; class Gammaproteobacteria; order Moraxellales; family Moraxellaceae; genus Acinetobacter; species Acinetobacter sp. GG2. The sequence continues at coordinate 67,863 of NZ_ALOW01000039.1, read as the reverse complement.
CAAAATAAGCACCGTCTAACTGCAACGGTTCAACAAGATATTTTTGCATGAGCTGATCTAAAGATTGACCAGTTGCTTTTTCAAGCACGCCACCGACAAGCCAACCAAATGTTAAGGCTTGATATGCATTGCCCTGTCCTGCAAGGAATCTTGGCTTGGTGGCTGCCATCACATATAACATATGTGACCAGTCCAGCATTTCCCTCGCACTTTCAATAATATTTCGAATATCAAACATACCACTTTGATGACTCAGCACATGCCGTAAAGTGATTTGCTCTTTACCATTTTGAGCAAACTCAGGCCAATAGGTCGCAATCGGTTTATCGTATTCTAAAAAACCTTCACTGACTAAAATATGCGCCAAGGTTGCAAGTACACCCTTACCTGTAGAGTAGCAAACTGCCAAAGTATCGGGTTGCCAAGCTTCATTTTGTGATTTTAGACCGGTGTAGATATCTACAACTTTCTGGTCTCTAAAATAAACCGCTAATGCAGCACCACCTTGTCCTGTTCTAGCATCTTGAAGACGGCTAAATTGGTGGGCTAAATCAATAAAACGTTCATCTAAAATACCGTGATAGTTATGGGTATCGGCCAGTAAAATTTCTTTAATCACATGAAGTTCCTTGCATTTTTTGTTATTTTGCTCAAAAGCAGCCCAAACCTCTGTTCAGGCTGCTGATATTTTTATAATGCTTTTACAGTTCCTGCAACATGCGGTTTTTTCGATTTTGCATTACGAATCAAAAAGTCAGTCTTTTTGTCTGTATTAGCAGTTAAAAACTCAACTTTTGACGGTAAGAACATTGGTAGCTTAAACCAGACATCTGCTTCATAAGCATTAGGTAACTCAAGATTCGCTAATGCTTTAGCCTTGCTCCACATACCATGCGCAATGGCCTGTTTAAAGCCAAATGCTTTTGCTGTAATGGCATGAATATGAATTAAGTTAAAATCACCAGACACTTTCGCATAACGGCGGCCTGTGTTTTCTAAAATATCCCACTCTGCCTTTGGAACATAAGCTGGCGCTTGTTCTTCTTTAGCTTTCTCACCTACTCTTTTCTCGACTTTTTGGCGAGATAAATAAGTCGTTAAACCTTCCATCACTACTTCATTGCCAACTTTTGCCGTAGTAATAAAGTCAAACTGAACACCTTTATCATGTGGTTTTAGTTCCCCAAATTTACATGACAGAGTGAGTTTTTCAGTTACACCAATTGGTCTGGTTTGTTTAATCTGGTTACGGATATGCACTAAACCTAAAATTGGAAATGGAAAGGCTTCTGCTGTCATCATGTGCATTTGTAAACTTTGAGAAAGCACAGCAAGATAAATTGCCGGTACAAAACCATTATTTTGGAAGCCACATACTTCGTTATAAGCTTTGAGATGGCTCTGATCAATTTCAAGACGGTCTACCACATATTCAACTTGTGGCAAGATTTTTGGCCCCTGAGGCTTTTTAAAAATTAAGCCTTGTACTACTTTTGGATAAGCCAATGCCGCTTTTGGTAGTTGGCTAAAATGACGAGTATTCATACCTAACCTTTTATAATTTATAGATTCTTGAATAAAAAAGGGATGCACAAGCACCCCTATTTAACTAAAAGTGCTTAAGCGCCCAACAAGCTTTGACCACACACACGTACAACGTTACCGTTTACACCAGTAGACGCAGTTGATGCAAACCATGCAATTGTTTCTGCTACATCAACAGGTAAACCACCTTGTTGCATTGAATTCATACGGCGACCAGCTTCACGAATTGCAAATGGAATTGCCGCAGTCATTTGAGTCTCGATAAAGCCAGGTGCTACTGCGTTAATGGTAATACCATTTTTTAAGATAGGCGCAGTAAATTTAACTAGACCAATCACACCAGCTTTAGATGCAGCATAGTTGGTTTGACCAAGGTTACCAGCAATACCACTAATTGATGATACACAAACAATACGGCCATTTGCATTTAGACCATCGTTTTCTAACAAGTAGTCATTTACTCGTTCAGCAGCAGACAAGTTAATGTTAATTACCAAGTCCCAAAGCTCTGGCTTCATGTTTGCCAAAGTTTTGTCACGAGTAATACCTGCATTATGAACGATAATATCTAAACCGCCTTGTTTTGCCGCAGCAGTTTTAATTTTTTCGCCTGCATCGGCAGCAGTAATGTCAATTGCCAATGTAGAACCACCAATGTCAGCAGCTACACGGTCAAGATCAGCTTGTTGTTGTGGTACATCTAAACAAATAACATGAGCGCCATCACGCGCCAACACATGTGCAATTGCTTCACCAATACCACGGCTCGCACCAGTTACCAATGCAGTTTTACCAGCAAGTGGTTTTGCCCAATCAACATCAACTACATCTGCTTTAGATACACGAATTACTTGACCAGACACATAAGCTGAACGTGGAGAAAGCAAGAAACGTAAAGTTGATTCAAGGTTTGCAGCAGCACCTTCGTCTACATAAACAACTTGTGCAGTAATACCCTTTTTAAACTCTTTACCTACAGATTTGATAAAACCTTCAAGTGCACGCTGAGCAATCGCCTGTTTTACAGTTTTTGCAGTTTCAGGCGTTGTACCAATCACAATTACACGACCAGAAGTTGCAACTTGACGTGCAATCGGATTAAAGAATTTATAAAGTTCGTTTAACTGTTCTGAGTTCTGAATACCAGAAGCATCAAATACTACTGCTTTGAATTTTGATTCTTTGTCGCCTGCATTGAATGGGCGTAAATTTAAACCAACTTTTGCAGCTTCTTGCTGTAATGCAACATTGTTGCCTACATAACTGTCAGCATGAATATTGCTAAGTACTTGTGCAATCGCACCAGACAATACACTTGATGGCGCTGCGCCAACCAATACTGCACCATTCACTACTGGCTGAGCACTTTCAAAACGCTCTAATGCAACTGGCGATGGTAAACCCAAATTTTTAACAACGAATTTACCAATAGGAGATTGTGTAAATGCTTGGTATTGATCAGTCATGATTATTATCTCTCAAAGAAATGAATTTTCTACGACAGGCTTCATTATGTTATGAGATGGACAGAAACAATATGAAATCAGTCGTTCATTAGAGTTACTCCAAATCATACTTGAGTTCATCTTTGGATGTCTTGACCTGAATGCTATCTACAATGTCATTCTAGTCAATACAGGTCTATTTGAATTGTGTTAAGGTAGCTTACAAGAATATCGTTATTATGCTTGGAAAAGCCTTATGAGCAAAACAACTCAAGAAAATCCAGCAGTCGAGAATTCTGCTCAGGAAAAAGTGTCAAATACATCAAAGTCGGCTTCTAACACGGCTAAGCGTAACAGCACTACTCCTAAAGCAGCAACTAATACACAAAAAACGACACGTACTCGTTCAACGACTGCACCTGCACGTAGCCCTCGTAGTAAGAGCGCTGCTTCAGCAACCCCGTCTACATCTTCAAATGTAGCTGCAGCACCAAAAGCAACAAAAACCAAACCTTCTGTTCAACAGGATAAAACCATGAGTCAAAACACTGTTCGCCGCGTTGCAATTATTGGTGGCAACCGTATTCCATTTGCACGTTCAAATACTGCTTATTTCAAAGCGTCTAATTCTGACATGCTGACAGCAGCATTGAATGGTTTGGTTGAACGCTTTAATTTACAAGGTAAGCGTATTGGTGAAGTTGTTGCGGGCGCTGTTTTGAAACACAGCCGTGATTTCAACATGACTCGTGAAGTTGTATTGAGCACAGATCTTGCTCCTGAAACTCCTGCTTATGACATTCAAATTGCATGTGGTACAGGTTTACAAGCAGCTTTTGTCGTTGCCAACAAAATTGCACTTGGTCAAATCGATGTAGGTATCGCAGGTGGTGTAGATACAACTTCTGACGCGCCGATTGCTGTAGGTGATGGTTTACGTAAAGTTTTACTTGAGCTCAATGTTGCTAAGACTGGTAAAGACCGCCTTAAAGCTTTAACAAAAATTGATTTTAAAAAGCTTCTTGATGCACCAAGCAACGGTGAACCACGTACTGGCCTTTCAATGGGTGAGCACCAAGCAATCACTGCTTTAGAATGGGGTATTACTCGTGAAGCACAAGACGAGCTAGCTGCAAGCAGCCATCAAAAACTTGCTGCTGCTTATGAGCGTGGTTTCTTTGATGACTTAATGACTCCTTTCTTAGGTCTTAACCGTGACAACAACTTACGTGCAGACAGTACAGTTGAAAAACTTGCTAAGTTAAAACCAGTTTTCGGTAAAGGCGAAACTGCAACAATGACTGCAGGTAACTCAACTCCGTTAACTGACGGTGCTTCTGTTGTATTGCTTGCATCTGAAGAATGGGCAAAAGAAAACGGTCATGAAGTTTTAGCTTACCTTTCTTTCTCTGAAACAGCAGCTGTTGACTTCATTGGTAAGAACGGCCCTAAAGAAGGCTTATTGATGGCTCCTGCTTATGCAGTACCTCGTATGCTTAAGCGCGCTAACCTTAAACTTCAAGATTTCGATTTCTACGAAATCCATGAAGCATTTGCATCTCAAGTGTTATCTACATTGAAAGCTTGGGAAGATGAAAAATTCTGTAAAGAACGTCTTGGTTTAGATGCACCTTTAGGTTCAATTGACCGCTCTAAACTTAACGTAAATGGTTCATCTTTAGGTGCAGGTCACCCATTTGCTGCAACTGGTGGTCGTATCTTGGCTACTGCTGCGAAATTGATTAATCAAAAAGGTTCAGGTCGTGCATTAATCTCGATCTGTACAGCAGGTGGTGAAGGCGTTGTAGCAATCGTAGAGAAATAATTTTACGATTCACCCAAAAAAGCACCCTAATGGGTGCTTTTTTACTTTAACTAGTTAATTTTAATGAAGTGATGCAGCTTTAGCATTTGGGAAAAACTTATCTTCAATATGGTCATAGCACCACTGGAAAATAAAGGTATAAACCAAAATACATAAGGTTAAGCCAATATCTAAAATAAAGGCATCGATCACTGTCATCTGCATCATATATGCAATCATTGGAACAGTCGCAATCAGCAAACCACCCTCAAAACCAATCGCATGTAAAATCCGCACAGGGATCGTTCTGTCCCAATTATATTTATGCTCTACTTTTTCGAAATAGTGGTTAAAAATCATATTCCAGAAAACTGAAACCACTGCCATAAACACACCGAGTGTTCCGGTCACTTCCATCGGCATGTTAAAAATAAAACTTAATGCAATCGCAATGATGACCAATAAAATTCCTTCATAACTGATTGCATGAATGAGTCTTCTCTTGGAAATCAACATTTTTAAATACTCAATAATTACTTGGATAATGTGTATTTTATTTTTATAATTTTGATTAATCCAATCAGATTCTTTCAGTTTTTTTGACAGATGAATATAAATCAAGAACAATTGCTCATGTTTCAGGCCGTGATTGAAACTGGCTCCTTTTCAGCAGCAGCACGCAAACTTGGAAAAGTTCCTTCTGCTGTAAGCATGTCTATTGCCAATTTAGAAATCGATTTGAACCTGACATTATTTGAACGTAAAGGTCGTGAACCTACCCCAACAGCTGAAGCACGAGTGCTATATGAAAAAACGGCGCAACTATTAATTGAAATGAATCAATGGAAACAACACGCCCATGCATTAAGTACTGGTCTTGAACCAAACCTCACTATTGTTGTGGTATCTGAGCTGTTACATACCAATTGGACTGACTATGTTTGCCTGTTAGAAAGCCGCTTCCCTGACCTACAAATTAATATTGTGTCTGCCCCTCAAGAAGATGCACTTCACATGTTACTAGATGGCTCTGCCCAACTGGCCCTTATGTTTGAACGTGAGCATTTAGACAATAGAGAGCAGTTTGTAGAACTCAAACGTGAAGCTTTAATTCCTGTTATTTCAAAAACCCATCCGCTCGCAAGCCAAGAGTATGTTTCTTATGAGCAGATTTTGGGTACGAGACAAATTGTGGTGGCAAGTCGAGATGAGACGTTAAAACCTGAATTATTATTTTCAAAGCATTATTGGCGTACAGACAACCACCACTCCGCATGCCTAATGATTTTACGTAATTTAGGTTGGGGGGTACTGCCACAAGAAATGTTTAAAGAAAACCCTGAGTTAAACAACAAGCTAAAAGCATTAGATGTATTTGATTTTACACCGTATTTTGAATATTACGTCGACTTAGTTTGGAGCCGTGAAAATGAACTTGGTGCTGCTGCAAGGTTTTTGATTGACTATATTCGCAATAAGCGAATGCAGCAGGTCCCTTAAAATAATTTCAATTTAGATGCACAACATAAACGTTTTTCTTTGAAACATAACAATTGATATATCGACAGTATGGATAGAGTTTGTGCTATAAAGAAAACATAAGATTTATTACTGAAGATGTTGAATATCAATGACTCATACAGCACTTGACCAATTAAAAACATTAACGACCGTTGTTGCTGACAGTAGCGACCTTGATGCCATTCGTAAATTTCGTCCCTTAGATGCTACAACGAATCCTTCATTAATTACGGCAGCGGCAGAACAACCTGAAAGTAAAGAGCTCATTGAAGATGCTTATTATCAAGCCAAAGAAGAAGGCTATAAAAGTGATGAGTTGATTGAAAGAACCATTGATATTTTAACCGTAAAATTTGGCGTAGAAATTTTAAAACTCATTGAAGGCCGTGTTTCGACAGAAGTTGATGCTGCCCTTTCATATGACACCGAAGCAACCATTAAAAAAGCGCATGAATTATGTGAACTTTACAAAGGTTATGGTATTGATCAGTCACGTATTCTTATTAAAATCGCGTCGACTTGGGAAGGCATTCAAGCGGCTAAGGTACTTGAAGCTGAAGGGATCGCTTGTAACCTCACGCTGCTTTTCGGTTTACACCAAGCTCAAGCATGTGCAGATGCTAAAGTAACTTTAATTTCACCATTTGTAGGCCGTATTTTAGACTGGTACAAAAAGGCTGAAGGTGTAGACGCTTACCCAATCGAAAAAGACCCAGGTGTGGTTTCAGTTAAGAAAATCTACACTTACTACAAGCAGCAAAATATTCCAACTCAAGTGATGGGTGCGAGCTTCCGTAGCATTGATCAAGTGCTTGGCCTTGCAGGATGTGATTTGCTAACGATTTCACCGGGGCTACTTACCCAGCTTGAGCAAGATACACGTACAGTTGATGCAGCTCTTGATGCGACTAAATCAAAACAAGCAGAGGGTATTGTTAGACCTGCTCAAGATGAACAAAGCTTTAAAGACGAACTTAATCATGATTTAATGGCATTCCAACTTTTACAAGGTGGTGTTGATGGCTTTATTAAAGCTCGTGACCAATTAAGTTTTTTATTACGTCAATCTTTTGGAATTGATGCAGAAATTAAACCTTAAAAAACTGCACTTTTCATACAAAATTGCCGATTTTTGTTATCATGACAAAAATCGGTTTTTTATTGGGTTTCTTGTGTTCGGCATAACAGATATAACAACATATATTATTGGTACATTCCTAATTGTGTTATTACCCGGACCCAATTCCCTTTATGTGATGTCAATTGCTTCACGCTACGGGATTAAAACCGGATATATGGGTGCACTTGGTATTTTTACTGGTGATCTTATTTTAATGCTCTGTACCGTACTGGGTGCTGCTTCTTTATTAAAAGCATTTCCTTGGGTTTTTATTATTCTTAAACTCGTTGGTGCACTTTATCTGTCCTATTTAGGGTTTAAGCTTTTACAAGGCAGTATTCAACGCTGGAAACTACGTAATCAACCACAACCAGAAATGGCTGATTTACCTACTTTAGATAAAATTCACCCGTATAAAACTGCCTTAAGTATTAGTTTACTTAACCCGAAAGCGATTTTATTTTTCTTATCTTTCTTTGTTCAGTTTATTAATCCAGATTACGCTTATCCAGCTTTAAGTTTTTTAATTTTAGCGGTTATTTTACAAATTATTAGCTTTAGCTATTTAACAGCGCTTATTTTCTCTGGAATTAAGCTCTCGGCATTTTTTAAACAAAACCATAAAATTGCAGCAAGTAGTATTTTCTTGGTTGGAATTTTATTTTTTGGATTTGGTTTAAAGTTGGCAACTTCAACGATGTAATCTGCCTAACCTATAAAGATGAACATACTGAACTTTTAAAATGCCAGCATGCCATCTGTTTTGACTTCATTGAGTACAAAGAATGTTCTAACCTGCCTTACTCCAGGTAAGGCAATAATTTTCTCACTATGAAATCGGTTAAAAGCAGCCAAATCTTTAACGCGAATTTTTAGAAAATAATCGACTTCTCCAGCAACTAGATAACATTCTAAAACATTCTCCAAACCACCCGATGCCTGTTCAAACGCTTGAAAGCTATCGGGTGTTGAACGGTCTAGTACCACACCCACTAATACAATTGTTTCACGCTGTACTGTAGCTGGATTAATTCGCGCACGAACATCTAAGATTGCCCCTATTTTAAAAAGACGCTGGGTATGATTCCAACAAGATGAGGTGCTTATACCTACAAGTTTTGCCAGTTCGGCGTTACTTAAGCGTCCATTTTCTTGTAAACAACGCATAATTTTCAGATCAAGCGGTGTTAAATTTTCAGCTTGTTCATCCATAAGAACAATATCCAGTATTCATTAATTTTTATGAAATGAATAATAGCATTTATAGCTATTTAAAAAATATTATTTCATTTTTAAGATAAAAATAGAAAGCACCTTCTTAAAAAAAATTGTTAGATTTAGCTAGCTGAAAATGTAGGCAGAAACATATTAATTTTTCAGGGATTTAGAACATTTAGCCATGCAAAAGATTCTTCAAGATTTTTCTATTCCAGCTGTATTCGCGGGTTTCATTACCTTTCTTATTGGTATTAGTGTTTCGGCTATTTTAGTGATTCAGGCCGCCCAAGCTTTAGGTGCTTCACCTGAACAAATTACCTCATGGTTTTGGGCTTTAGGTTTGGGTCTTGGTTTATCAGGACTTATTCTTTCTTGGAAATTCAAATACCCTGTAGCAACAGCTTGGTCTACTGCTGGTCTCGCCTTAATTATTGCAACTGGCGGTGGATATAGCATAAATGAAGCAATTGGTGCTTTTTTAGTTGTTGGTGTACTGACTGCAATTTTAGGTTTTTCAGGAATTTTTCAAAAAGCACTTTCATATATTCCTCAAAGCTTGACCAGTGCCATGCTTGCAGGGGTTTTACTCAAATTTGGTATTTCACTTTTCGCAAGTTTACAAAATGATTGGGTATTCGTTTTATCTTTGCTCGTCATTTATATCATTACAAAAAGATTATGGCCGCGTTATAGCATCGTGTTCACAGCACTTGCTGGTGTTGTGCTCTGTCCTGTGTTTTTAGACTTTCATATGCCTACACTTCACTGGTCTTTGGCTAGACCTGTTTGGATTAGTCCTGTCTTTAGCTGGTCGGCTCTTTTGGGCTTAGCGTTACCTCTTTTTGTGATTAGTATGGCTTCGCAGTATTTACCCGGTATTGCCATGATTAAGAGTTATGGCTATAAACCACATGTTAACCAACTCATTGGCTGGACCGGTTTAACCCAAGTTTTGCTTGCACCTTTTGGTTGTTATAGCGTCAATATTGCCGCGATTAGTGCGGCTGTATGCCTTGACGATCAGGTTCATCCTGACCCAAGCAAACGCTATATTGCTGGCATAAGCTCTGGTTTTTTCTATGCATTGATGGGACTATTTGCAGCAACACTGACAAGCTTGCTCATGTCTTTTCCTCATATTTTTATTGTAGCTTTAGCAGGTATTGCATTACTTGGTACAATTAGCCATAACATTGCGCTTGCATTTGGCCCTGTTGAAGACCGTGAGGCCGCATTATTTACCTTTTTATGTAGTGCTTCGGGTATCCAATTTTTCGGTATAGGTTCGGCATTTTGGGGTCTGATTGTCGGTATTATTGTATTTGTAGTTCTTAAGTTTAAGGCTAGAAAATAAGGCCTAAAATAAAAACTTTGCGCTTAACCATTTAGAGCATTTCATAAACAGTTAAGTGCAAAGTCTTATTAAATTAATTAATTGCGTTTTTATCCCAAAAAGCTTGGCGTATTTGTGGCATTGCATTTAAATGGTTAATAATATGCTGTGCTTCTTCTGTCTCAATTGAAGTCGCAATAAGCGTCACCTCTATCTCAACTTCTTTCTCTCCAAAAGGTGTCACATCAATGTCTTTAGCAGGATAATTGTGATGCTTCAACGTTAGGTTTAATTCATCCATAACCACTTTACTCTGACTGCGGTCACATATGATGTAAATGACATGCAAGACTTCTGTGTCATCGTCTAATGGACGGCGGTCAATGATATGAACAATCGGTCTCAATAGCGTATTGGCAGATAAAATAAAAGCTGTTGCCAGTATAGCTTCAATAATTAAATCGGAACCTGCCGCCGCTCCAACCGCAGCAGAACACCACAAAGTCGCTGCGGTATTTAAGCCATGGATATTACCTTCTTGACGCATAATCACACCTGCGCCCAAGAAACCAATCCCTGAAACCACATAAGCAATGACCCGAACAGCTCCATCTGCTCCAGTAAGATTTGTTGCAACATCCACAAAAATTGCAGCGCCTACAGCGACCAGTACATTGGTTCGAAGACCAGCAGTCCGTTGCCTATATTGACGTTCAAATCCAATTAATGCTCCTAAAACAAAAGCAACTGAGAGACTAATTAAAGTATCAACAATATTGGATAAATCTGCATGTTGTAGAAATTGCAACTTCATCTTGCACCTATAGTTTTATTGCCAGCCGTAACGGCGGATATAGATTTTTTTTACCCATTGAGTAATACACATATAAGCAATCAAAATGAATGGCAAATATAAGAAATAACTTAATGGTAGAGCTTGTAGTTTTAAATAACTTGCTAAAGGCCCCATTGGTAAGAAAATACCAATACACATAATCACCACTGTCATGACTAACAGTGGGGTTGCGGCACGACTCTGAATAAATGGAATCTTAGCCGTACGGATCATATGAACAATCAATGTTTGAGTGAGTAACCCTACAACGAACCAACCAGACTGGAATAAAGTCTGATGTTCGGGCGTATTTGCCGAAAATACAAACCACATCAAACAAAAAGTGATAATGTCAAAGATTGAGCTAATTGGTCCAAATACCACCATAAAACGACCAACTTCTTCAGGCTGCCAACGCTGTGGTTTTGCTATTAATTCTTCATCAACATTATCAAAAGGAATCACGATTTGTGATACATCATAAAGTAAGTTTTGGATGAGTAAATGAATAGGCAGCATTGGTAAAAATGGAATAAAAGCACTCGCAATTAATACCGAAAAAACGTTACCGAAATTTGAACTCGCCGTCATTTTGATGTATTTCAACATATTGGCAAAAGTTCGACGACCCTCAATTACACCCTTTTCAAGTACCATTAAGCTTTTTTCGAGCAAAATTAAATCTGCTGATTCTTTAGCAATATCTACAGCAGTATCTACAGAAATACCAATATCGGCAGCACGTATTGCAGCAGCATCATTAATACCGTCTCCCAAGAAGCCAACCACATGACCATTTGCTTTTAACTGATCAACAATACGCTCTTTATGTACTGGACTAAGCTTCGCAAAAATATGGTATTGCTCCACTGCTCTTTTGAGCTGCTCATCGGTTAAGGTTTCAACTACACCACCTAACAGAACTTGATCATAATTCAGACCAATTTCTCGGCACACTTTTTGAGTTACAAACTCATTATCACCTGTAAGTACTTTTACGGTTACACCATGAGCATGCAAACTTTGCACTGCTTCTCGAGCAGACTCTTTAGGTGGATCAAGAAACGCAACATAACCAATTAAAATGAGATCACTTTCATCAACAACCGAATAATTTTCCTGATTATTATCAAACTCACGATACGCTACAGCAACAACACGTAAGCCATCACGGTTATAACGTTGAGTTAATGCTTCAATTGCCACTTCACGTTGTTTTGTTAAAGGTTCTACTTTGCCATTTACTTCAACATAACGGCAAACTTTCAACATTTCCTCAACTGCGCCTTTAGTAATCATACGCACTTTTTCTTGAGGCGTTTGTACCACGACTGACATACGGCGGCGATCAAAATCAAAAGGAACTTCATCTAACTTCTTATAACGTAACTTTTGCGTTTTGATCTGATCATCTACAGCTTCTAGCACAGCCACATCAAGCAAATTTTTCAAACCAGTTTGATAGTAACTGTTTAAAAATGCCTGCATGAGCACAAAGTCTGATTTTTCACCATTTACATCAATATGTTGAGATAAGAAGATTTTGTCTTGAGTGAGCGTTCCAGTTTTATCGGTACATAAAACATCCATCGCACCAAAGTTTTGGATTGCATCTAGACGTTTAACAATCACTTTCTTTTTAGATAAAAAAACCGCACCCTTTGCTAAAGTTGAAGTGACAATCATCGGTAGCATTTCTGGAGTAAGACCAACAGCAACTGATAGTGCAAATAAAAATGCCTCAGTCCAATCACCTTTGGTAAAGCCATTAATGAACAGTACAACAGGTGCCATCACCAACATAAAGCGAATGAGTAACCAACTGACTTTGTTGACACCCATTTGAAATGCTGTGTTGCTTCGATCAGTAGCCGTAACTCGGTGAGCGAGTGCACCAAAATATGTTTGAATACCCGTACTTAAAACAACTGCTTGAGCCGAACCAGAAACAATATTGGTTCCCATAAATACAATGTTATCTAGCTCTAAAGCACTCGTTTCTTCGAGATTTTTCTGTAAAGGAAATTTCTCGACAGGCATCGATTCACCAGTCATTGCAGCTTGAGAAACAAACAAATCTTTGGCATTTAAAATTCTGCAATCAGCAGGAATCATATCTCCCGCCGATAGTAAAATCACATCACCTGGCACCAAATATTGAATTGGCATTTCAAATTGATGGTTGGTTTGATTCTTAATATCAATACCATAGCGCTCATGCATAAGCGCTAAAACTTCTGCACTGACTTGATGACGCAATACTGTAGCAGTATTGCTCACCATTGCCTTTAAAGCATCCGCAGCTTGATTTGATTTTGCTTCTTGCCAATAACGAAGTAGCGTCGAGAGAATAACCATCACACTAATGATGGTTGAGCCAGTTAAATCATCAGTAAAGAAAGCAATTAATGCCAAAAGGCTAAGCAAAATATTGAACGGATTGCGGTAGCAATACCAAAGATGTTGCCACCAAGTTAATGGTTTCTCATGAGTAATCTCATTAAGCCCCACAGCCATTTGCTGGGTATGTGCTTGCTCTTCTGTAAGCCCTGTGAAGTGAGTATCGAATTGTTTTAATAAGTCACCTGTTTGGGCTCTTGATGCATCGAGCAGACGCATAGATAAGTTTTTGCTAATTTCTTGAGCATAGCTTGATTGATGTAGCTCTTTAAAAGATCGATTACGACCAAAAAAACGCATCAAATGAAATCTTTGTAAAAATGCTGTGAAGAGTCGTTGCCAGAATTTCATCACGAAATCCTCCATTTTTTAGGCGTACAAAGCTCTCGACCTTATTGAGAAATAAAGTCTATAAAAATTTAAAATTTAGAAAGGAATAGGAGATCGTAGACTTACGATGAAGAAGAGAAAATTAGCCCAAAGCCAAACCAACGCTGACGAAAAGTCACAGGTTTGAACATAGCTCGGATACTTTGAATCGTATGAGACGAATTATTTACCAACATTGAAGTTTGGTAGGCATAGCTGTGTGTGGAAGCATATAAAAACATTGGCTTCTCCCCATTTCTAGCGAGAAACTAAACAGATAAGCGCTTGAAGTACTTGATTACAAATAAAGTAATTTGTATAGGTTTAATCTAATTTTTTACAAAGCTATCTCATTGCAAGATAGCCCTTCCTAAAGGTGATCTTGCTCAGTATTGGCTTTGGTTTAATTGATAATTAAACTCGAACCTCGAACAACTACCCATTTAGGATCTCCATTAAATAAACTCGCGGCAAGTATATGTTTTACTCTCTAGCACACAAGTTTATTTTTGTAATTTTTTATTAACAAAAATTTTAATCAAGCCCTATAACTCTCTTACAACTACTGTTTTCGCCATCTTGTCATGCCATCCTTGCTTTTTCGGATCAAACGCCACCCAAAAAAGACCGATACAAAACACTAAAATGGATGGAATATATCCAATATAACGAATGATCGATTGCATCAAAGTTAACTTATTGCCTGTTTTTTCATCGAGAACCTTTAAACGCATTAAACGCTTACCTGGGGTACCCGCAAGATAGATCCAACATAAAACGGTGTATAAAAACGGAAAAGCATAATTCACGATCAAATCAAAACCATAATTTTGAGGTTTACTGCTCAAACCAGTAGAAAATATCAAATCATAATCGCCATGATAAAAAATCCATGCTGCAGGTATAATTGCTAAAAACATGATAAGGCTATCTATAATCATTGCCCCAAATCTTAGCCAGAACCCTGCATATTCGTATTTATAACTCATGCATACACCTCACTTTTCTTATGTTTTTACTTTACACCAAACACATAACTTCATTTTAGTTTCATCGTAAAGGAAACGTTTTTATTTTTAAATACTTGAAGTAATTTTTTAAGTTTATTAAGAATTGCCCTAAATTTTTTCGAAATCCTACGCGCATCACATTAAAATAAAATAGATCATTTTTAAGTATTTTATAAAAACAAAACTCTAAATAAAGTAGCTTAATTATTTTCATTTGATTAGGCATATATAACAGCTAAATATTTCCAATAGAAAAACATCGATTTTTCGTTCTTTTTTTAAAAATAAAGCTGCACAAAAAAGCTCTAAACTAATAATAATTTAAAGAGGCTTGAAGTTAATATGCTATTAAATTTTTCAGAATGTTAAATACCACCAAGAAACATGATAAAGATCATATTTCTTATTTAACTTCAAAATAATGCTTTTCAGTAACGAGTTTTATTTTTAGATTTTTATATAATCGATCTTTGGCATTCTCGAGCGAAGGTACTACTTTTTCTGCAAATTTATCATCAGCCATAAGCCTTGCATAAGTTTTGTAGCCGATTACTAACTTTTCTGGCTCTTTACCTGTTTGTTTAAATTCTTCAATAAGCTTACTTACTTTCTTTGCTGTTAAATCTGCCATATGGTCGCTCCCCCTCGATATACTATTTGGTTATACGAGTTCAGTGTGACAAAAATATGAAAAAGTAATTTATTGTAAAGTTCATCTAAAAAATAAGTTTTCAGTTTAATCTCTACTATCTTAATATTTATATTTAAAAACCTTATAAAACAACGAAATAATTAAACTTCATTTAATTTGATTGCGACTTAATTGAATTGATTTGTACCTTTAAACAAATGTGTTACTCTTAAAGTAAGAAAAGCTTCATACATATAACAACTTGTAAATAAGAGGAATAACATTATGAATTATCAACATATTATTGTACCTGTAGATGGTTCAGAAATTTCTTTGGCAGCAGCACGTCAAGCTGCTCATATTGCTAAGGCTTTTGGTAGTATAAACTTACAGCGATTAGTCTTGTTGCAGTAGACCCATTTAGCGGTGTCGATTTTTATTACATCTCCCCTGTTGTAAAAGATTACTTTGTTGAAGCTCGTGCAAATGCTGAAAAAACACTGGCTAAAGTAAAAGCTTTATGTGCTGAAGAAGGTGTTGATATTGATACAGAAATTATTCAGGGTGAAATTTCATCTGACGGTATTTTAAAAGCTGTAGAAGACTTAAAATCAGACTTAATTGTTATTGGTTCACATGGCCGTAAAGGTTTCCAAAAACTTATTTTAGGTAGTTTTGCGCAAGATGTTCTTAATAGCACCAAAATTCAGGTTTTGGTCGTTAAAGAATAATTTCTTGATGTTAAGGAAAAGCCTAATCTATATCTATGGATTGGGCTTTTCTTTTTAAACTGCATAAATTTTACACAGACTAAAAATCAATATAGAATACCAACCTCGTTTCCTATTCTTTGTGAGTCACGCCAATGAAGTAAGTCCTTTTTCTCATCAATTTTCCTTTTTTTGATGTGCAAAATAGACTATTTCTTAGTGGCTTAACGTCTTTATTTAAAGTTTAACTTTCCTATTTTGTACATCCTGTATTTATGAGGTTTTAATGACTCAGCAGGCATGTGTAATATCACAACTCACTCTAGAATTTCCTTCGAAAGTGATGTTTAAACAATTGAATTTCTCACTAGAGTATCGCCAAGTATCCGCTTTAATTGGTCGTAATGGTCAAGGTAAATCCTTACTTATGCAATTGCTCCAAGAAGTTTGTCCCACTGAGGAAATGCACATCAGCGGTCAAATTACTTGGCAAACGAAGCATGCATATTTATCTCAATTAATGCGTCTTTCTTCATCCACCATTGCAGAAGCTTTAGAGATCGATCATCTCTACAATGCCTTGCAAAGAGTAGAACAAGGCGAAGCTGAATATGATGATTATGATTTATTAGAGGGCAAATGGGATCTTCCTTCAGTTTGGGAAACTTTATTGCGATCGGCACAACTACCAACCGATTTAAAATTTCCAGTTCATCAATTAAGTGAAGGACAAAAAACCAAGTTAGCGTTAGCAGCATTATTTTTAAAAACCGACCACTATCTATTGCTTGATGAACCAAGTAACCATCTCGATCAAGATGCTAGACAATGGTTGATTACTCACCTAAAAAATCATCCGGCAGGTGCTCTTATTATTAGCCACGATCTGACTTTACTCAATGAAGTAGACCATATTTACTATTTAAATGAACATGGTTTACATCACACTACTGGAAACTATGATTTTTTTTATGAGCAATATCAAGATCAGATTGAGTCTTTAGAGCAGTCGGTGCATCAACATCAACGTGAAGTTAAACACATAAAGCAGAAGCAACATGATGTCTTAATGAAAGCACAAAAACGTGAACGTGCTGGTAATAAGCTTCGTGATTCAAATTCACAAGCCAAAATTTTACTCGACTTTAAAAAAGAACAGGCTGGACAAAGCTTAGGAGCAATACATTCTCAACATCAGCGTCAAATTGATCAAAGCCAGCAAGACTTAAAGAATAAAAAAGTACTTCTGGAAACCGTTAAGCCCCAGCAATTTGTCTTCCCCTCTTTTCAAAAAAGGTCAGGAGAAATTCTCAGGGTTCATAATCTAAAACTCAACTATGGCACACAGCAGCCAATTAATTTCGCACTCAAAGCTTCTCAAAAACTTCACTTAGTTGGTCGCAATGGTATTGGTAAATCAACTTTGTTGAAACAGATTGTTCAAAGTAGTTTATTGCCTACCGACGAAATTAGCCTATTTGTAAATTGTTTTTATCTTGATCAGAACTTTAGCTTTTCGTTAGATCATCTATCAGCAGTTGAAAACCTAAGGAATATTAATTCGAATATTTCCGAATTGGAGTGGAGAAATTTACTAGGTCAACTCAGGCTCCGTGGTGATAAAGGTACCCATCCTTTAACTCAACTGAGCGGCGGCGAAAAACTAAAAGTAGCTTTATTAGGTTTGAGTCATGCAGAGACTATGCCTGAACTTTTATTACTCGATGAACCAGAAAATCATTTAGACATCGAATCAAGAGAACTTTTTGCAAAAGCAATTTCAAGCTATGAAGGTGCTGTATTAATTGTTTCTCATGATTCAAATTTTGTTGATAAATGCGGAATTGTAGAAAAACTTTATTTAAACTGATTCTATTTTTAATCTATACATAGGCTCGATAGTTTAGAGCTTATGTATAGATTATCTCTGTCATTTTATATTTTTATTATCTAATATTTGCAAATCTAAATTAAAGGACACTGTTCTATTTTTACGTGCACTATTTCGCATTTGATATACTTGGATAATATAATCACCATCGACGGGCAATACTATTTCTCCGGAAGAACCTAATGTCGAACCCACTAACAAGGCTTGATCTTTGCCTGGCTTTTTACCTGGAGCAAAAATATTAACATAAGCTAAATTACTATAACTATTAATATTGAATTTTAAAACTTGCCCACTTTTTGCAAACACTCTATATCTAACATCATCATAACCTTGAAACTTTCCAGTTAATGTCGTTTGATGTGAACCTTTTAAAAAACTTACTTTTGTTTCAACATTCTTAGCAAGAACTGATAATGGTATAGATGAAATTAAACCAGATAATAATATAGTTTTAATGACTTTTTTCATTTTTAATCCTCAACATTATTTTGAATAATTATATGAAATATACTTTTTATTAAGTTTTAATTTATGTATAAATTTGATGTGTACCGTTTGAGTTTGTAAATCATTTTCTTATAGCTTAAAAAATAGATGTCACTAAACTTTAACTTGCCAGCCCAATAAAACCAATTTAGAATCCGCCCAACGAATTTCTGGGGGCTTCATTGTGAGTACTTGCTCGATTGATAGAATTAAATCATCGATTCATATCTAAGTATCCACTACAGCCCCTGGCTCTCTTGTGGATCTAAGAGAGTCCCCACCTTATTTTATTCTTATTCATCAGTTTTGTTTACAAACTAGCAAATACTTACATGTGCTCTTTGCTGTATTGGAGTCATCAATGCTATTTCTGAACTTAAAAAAATCTATTGTCTTTGTGAGTACTTGCTTAGCCTTTATTTCAAGTTATGCTGGTCGACCAATGGTTGTCGATGATGCTTCTTTAGTTCCTGCCCACACCTGTCAGCTTGACTCATGGATGCAGAATAACCCTAACGATAAGGAATATTGGGTCATCCCTTCTTGTAATATTGGTGGTAATTTTGAATTTGGTATAGGCATGGGCCGTCATTTTTCTGACGACACTGGTAATGCGACTTATACAACTGTGCAAGGAAAAACACTCTTAAAACCACTTGAGACGAATAACTGGGGAATTGGTTTTTCATTTTCGACTCAAATCAGTAACAACCATACTTCTGAAAAAGATTGGACTGTGAATGTTCCCTTAAGTATTTCTATGTTAGATGACCATTTCTTGGTACATACAAATGTGGGTTGGCTTAAAGAACATACCACTCACCGCGAACAAACTACTTGGGGTGTGGGTACAGAAACATTTATTACGAAACCATTAACATTTACTGCCGAAGTTTATGGAAATGATCGAGACGATTCATTTTATCAAACTGGCATTAAATATATGTTGTACAAAGATAATGTCCAGTTCAATGCAAGTTATGGTAACCGTTTAAATAAAACCAGAGATGACTCATTTTTCTCTGTCGGCCTAATCTTTGTGACTAATCCACTTTTTTCTAAATGAAATGATCATTAAAAAAGCCCATCTCAGGATGGGCTTTTGTTTTATGAATCTTTATCTAGCGAATGTGGCGTTGTAGTTTTATCTTGCTGCTTCGTATCATTCTCGCCTTGGCAACCTATAACAGAGATTGATACGATTGCTACTAAACTTAGAGTAGCTATTATTTTAGTCATATTTTACCTCATACAATTTCCATTGATTAGCTAATAAATACTGGCTATCAATATTACGATCAGCATAGGTTTATAGACTTTTTTGTTTTATCTACATAGAAATGTAAACTGAAACAATCCACTGTAGCCAAAGTAAGACACTATTTTAGAAATTGTATAAAGCCACTACTTATAACTTTTCACTAATCCGAGTAATGCAATTCGTTCTGTTCTAATCGTAAGAAACACAAAAATCTAGCTTATCTTGAGGTTGTTTAAAGCATGTCCATGCATCTTTTTCAGGTTTATCAACAATTTTTTTTGTCTTTAAATTACGATAATAAATGTGTGCATCTTTTAAATTAGATAAGTTACTTCCGACAGAAACACATGGGTCCTCGTTTGAACAAATATTTGATTCTTTAATAAATACTTTAGTGTTAGGAAAAATTAATCTTTCAAAGTTAGATGTTGAGTTATTTGTAGAAGAGAGTAAGCAAGTCTCTGTAGTATTTTTACTATTTACGACAAAACAACTTTTACTGACCTCGAAGGGCTCTTGAGCGAATGTCCCCGTTGCATAAGGCAATAGAAATAAAGTAATAAGGCGCTTCATGTTCTTTCTCTCTGTATATTCGATATTTAGCCTAAAACTGCCTATTAATATTTAGACTATATTTAACTGAGTTGCCTATAATACCTCTATTAAGTTTAGTTAAATATTTACTATTTGATAAATTTTACAAAATATTGAAAAAACAGGTAAACAACTGATATATCAAATCAAAAAATTATTGATCTAAAATTTCCCAATCAGTTCCAATTTGTGCCAAAGCAGGTAGTTCATCACTATTAAAAACATTATTTTTACTATCAATAGCGAATCGATAGAGTGGAACTGAATCTGCCTCCGTTTTTTTAAAAAAACTAAAATCTTCGTTGATATGGATTAAGTCCTCTGAGCTATTATCTACTGCTATTTTACTTTTACCCACACCTAAAGGTATATGTATATAACTTTCACAAGTAACATGAACTCTATTGCCATCCAAATCTTGATATGAACATTTCATATTTAAGCCTTTCAATAATTTTTATAGATGTGTAGGAAAACTTAACATGCTATGAACATAAGTTATGGATTTTTTTATGATGTAATTGTTTAAGTATGTATATCATGTTGAAAAGTGAACTGTTTTCTCTAATTAGGATTGATAGAAATTTTCAAAAAAGCACCGTTATCGGTGCTTTTTGTTATTTACACTTTCCATGAGGACTGTTTATTTCTTCTTTTAAAGAATCAATATCCATTTTAATTAATTCTTTATCATTTGCTAGTTCTCGACCAGATTTCTTCATGAAGGTTTTATACTCCTTAAATCTAGCAATAAGAAACTCATTATATTGTAGTTCAGATTGCATATAGGTACATTCTATTGAATCTAGCTTTTTTCTTTGTGCACTAGTTAAATTTTTGTTCGCATTCTTTTTGATAAAAGCGTCTCTTTCTGCCTGAACTACATGAATTTTCTCTATAAGATTATAATACTCGTCTTCAAAACTTGTGTGTGAAGCAGCCATACTATTAGTACAAATAACTAAGCCCAAGATAAAAACTCTTGATTTCATAATATATAATATTCACTTATCATAATTAAAAAGTGCATATTATAAGACAATCATGATCAAATAAAGTAAATAAGTTATATAAAGAAAACCGCCCCAGAAGGCGGTTGCTGAAATTTTCCAGCGATTATAAAAGTGCGGTGGATACACACTTTTATAGGACTTTAGACTAGATTTATTTTTTTATTATTTTTCTTATACTCTTCAGAATTAAAATAATTTTCGATCATTCTGACGTTTTCTTCGGATACTGCTTTTTTATTTTCCAGTACCCTCTGGGCTTCTTTTTTTACATCAAAGTCTGCGGCCATAATACTTGAAAGTGGTGGAAGTTTTGGCTGCCCACCTATCGTAATTTTTTCAATAAAGCTTGCTAACCACATAATATATTCACCCTTATTTTTATATTTAGGCATTAAGCTCATGTCGATTTTAATGCTGCATTCATTTAAAGGTTTACTTAAGCACTCTTCAAAATCTATAAAATTATATTTCAGTTTACAAGGAGTGCCCTTTATCTCTTTTCGAATAATGCTGACTAAATTATTCAGTTGTTCAATCAGGTTGTCAGAAAATAATTTATCTTCTTCAAATCTTTTATAGATCTTTTCGGCAATTGTTATAAATTTTGGCATGGTTCCTTCCCTCTTATTCTAACTTTTTTGTTAGACCGATTTTTAAGGAAGTATGATGGATATATCATTTCAGTATGTAAGTGTTGAAATGGCAAGTGTAATCAATAAGAGTGTTATGAAACCTGTTCCCATAACTCACCACAGCAAATAATTAAAATGCAAAATTCATCACAATTTATATGCGGAAAAATTTTATATTTAGTAATAATTTTCTAAAAAAATTAAGCTCATCAATAATATTATTTGACCCAAGTTTTTTCTAATATGTTAGCTAAAAATAGAATATAGGAATTATTTTTATTTACTGCCTTGCTGAATAACGAGGTGATTTAGTCGAAGAAAAAAGTTAACCCTATATTCAGCAAGGTTTTCTATGGTTTATATTTTAGATTGATGCAGCTTATGCACTACTTAGCGCTGCTTCAAACATTTCAATAATTGCTTTGGCTCCTTCAGCCTTTTGCCTTGCGTCTTGATCATCGAAGATAACCGTTTCATCATTGAGTTCACTCACATATCGCCGGGCTTCGTCTAGAGCTCTCCTTAATTTTTGTACTTTGTGTTTGTTTACGTCTTTGGCAATGGTTGGCGCATATCCTCCACGTTTTGCGTTTTTAAGTTGTCTAGCTCTGTTCTCTATTGCTGTAGCCATTCAAACACTCCAACTCACCTAACAAATTTTAGTAAAGCAACTTTATTGTTTGTTATTCTTAAACATTTAGTATTTTCTTTGTTTAAAGTGTCAAATTCGTTACTTAAGCCTCACTCCTGAAAAATTTTTGATCGAGTTTGCTTAAAAATCAGTCTTTTCTAAGTTATGAAACGCGCATAACTCATATAGTCAATTTATACCGCTATTTAATAATAATTTTCCAAAAATATTTATAAATTAATGTATAAAAATATTAAAAAAATGCTATCTACTTGAAAATTCAAAGAAGATAGCATTCTTGTACCACTTACTCTACTGTAAGTTTTTGAAAATCATGGCCTGATGGTGCCTGATACACTCTTAAACCAAACTCAGGCAAAATCGCGATGAGATGGTCAAAAATGTCGGACTGAATTGCTTCATAAGAAACCCATGCAGTGGTATTAGTAAAGGCATAAATCTCTAGTGGTAGACCTTCACTCGTCGGTTGTAATTGACGAACAATTAAGGTTTGATTTTGTGCAATTCCTTTGTGCTGACGTAAATAGAATTCAACATACGCTCTAAATGTTCCGATATTGGTTAAACGTCTTTTGTTATAGCGAGACTGACTACCTAAATGCTTATTGAACTCGTCAATCTCAGATTGTTTAGCATTGAGGTATTGATCTAACAATAGAAAATCTTTTAGCTTTTGCTGCTCTTCTTCAGTCATGAAGTGCACACTACTCTGGTCAATGAAAAGCGAACGCTTCATACGACGGCATCCAGCGTTACTCATACCGCGCCAGTTTTTAAAAGTGTCTGTAACAAGTTTGTTGGTGGGAATAGTGGTATAGGTTTTATCAAAGTTTTGTACGGTTACAGTATGTAGTGAAATATCAATCACATCACCATCGGCATTTAACGACGGCATTTCAATCCAGTCCCCTATACGTACCATGTCATAAGAAGCAATTTGTACACTCGCGACCAATGACAAAATCGTATTTTGGAAAACCAACATTAATACGGCTGCCATCGCACCAAAACCAGCAAGCAAGGTAAATACATCCTTTTTAAGGAATGTACCTAAAATCATTAAACCACAGACTACAAACAAGATGAGTTTAACGAGTTGCAAATAGCCCTTAATCGGCTTGTTTCTAGATTTTGGATTACGTTGATAGATTAAATTAAATATATTTAATAATTCACTGATCGTGAGCGCAATAGTCAGGAAAATAAATGCTTGCGCACCCATCTGTACCAAAGCAATTGCTTTTTCAGATAAGTGTGGAACGGTGGTAATACCATTCATAATCACAATAGCAGGAACAATATTGGCAAACCGCTTTATGACACTATGTTGAGCAAAGACAGATTGATTAAGTGACTTGATTTTAGTCACTAAATGACGAATACCCCGAACAATAATTCGCTTAGCAATGAAGTTTGCCAATGCAGCAAATAGAATTAAAATTGTGAGTGAAACTATCATTTCTAGCCAAGGATAATTGCTTAACTCAGCCTGAAGATCTCGATAATAATTAAAAAAATTCAAACCTCTACACCTTAAAACTTTATTTTCAATAATTTTAAAGTGTTCGTGTGCTATAGATTAAGACTTGTTTACATATGTCGTCATAAATACAACACGTCTATAATACTTAATCGCTAAATTAGATTAATTTATGGAAATATGATTCATGCAGGCAATAAGCTTAAATTTTTAGAAAGTTCTTAAATAATTTCTAACGCAAAGCCGCTTTTATCTTTGTAGACCATCTAAATCAGATTTTTGTCCTTTAAGCACATGGTGAATAAATTTACCTAATGCTAAAAATTAGCCATTCGCATTAAATCAAAAATTATGAATGGAGTGACATCTATGCTCACAGGGAATCATCAACTTAAAGCAAGAAAAGTATATTTCGACTTTTCAGAGTCATCTGTATGTTGGATGCCAAATGACCCTCTGTGTTCACATGTTGCTAATGGCATAAATATGCTTCTACCTGCGGGTGAGTTTTGGTTCTGCCGAGTGTTCAATAAAACTCTACCCTACATTAACGATGAAAAATTAAAACAAGAGGTCATTGGTTTTGTACGTCAAGAAGCAGCTCATGCTCGTGCCCATGAAAAAGCGCAAGACTTTTTAAGGGAACATGGCTACGACATTCAAGATCCTCTCAATCGTGCTCATCTGGTTTTTAATATTTTATTAGGTGACAAACCTCTTGGGATTCCTTTTTTAAAAGGTGAGAAAGTTGAGGAGTATTGGTTACTATTCCGAGTCGGTGTAATTGCTGCAATTGAGCACTTTACCGGAACGATTGGTCAATGGACTCTCGATAGTAAGTCGTGGGATAAGGCAGATCCTGTCATGGCAGATTTATTCCGTTGGCATCTTGCAGAAGAAGTCGAGCATCGCTGTGTTGCCTATGACTTATTTGAGCACTTATTAACAAATAAATTTGGTTTTTATATTTCTAGGCAAGCCATCATGATGGCAGTTTTCCCATTATTTATTTATTTTCTTGCCGATTTCGCCCGTAGTCTTGGACGACAAGATTTGGAACACCAAGATATTCAAAAATTGATGCGTCGGGGTTACATTAATATTATTCGTGAGTTTGAAAAAACTGCTACTCAATCAGATAATCTACCAACAATCAAATATTTATGGAAAGCGACATTAAGATGGGTGTCTCCAAAATTTAATCCGATCCATGAAGGTGACACCGAACAAGCTTTAGCCTATATGGCTCGCTCACCTGCCGTTCAATACTTTGAACAAATGACACGACATTCTGCTACGGCTTCAAAATTAAGCTAAATGGTGACCTATCTTTTATATTATTTTTTGTTTTAATCAGCGCCCCTTTATAGGGGCTTTTTTTATGTAAAAAGCATTATTCACAAAATATATCCGTCATTTTTTCCAAAAGATTACTTTTTGTTAGTGTGATCAATTTTTATAAAATAGTAAGTTCCTGCCTATCTGCTTATATTTAAAAACTTAATTTATTTAGCCTTTTACAAAATATAGATTTTATTATTCAAAGAATTAGATCAAAAAAATTAGTGAAAATTCCTATAACTCATCCTACTTTTGCTTTACAAACCGCAACAATCTTGGAATAAATCGTAATAATAATTTAATTAATAATAATTATCATTTACAACACATAAAAACCTGAGAAGATCTGCCATGATCCATGAAAATATTCTCGAATGCATAGGTAAAACGCCACTATTACAACTATCAAGGCTATTCACGCATCAATCAGTCTCAGTGATTGCGAAAATGGAATTGTTAAACCCAGGAGGAAGTATTAAAGACCGTCCAGCATTATTCATGTTACAGGAAGGCTTAAAATCTGGAGTAATTCATAAAGATAGTCACATTGTTGAAAGTTCGTCAGGGAACTTAGCGATTGCCCTTGCAATGGCTTGCAAAATATATGGATTAAAATTTACTGCTGTTATTGACCCGAAAATTGCCTCAGCGAACCTACAAATGCTGAAGCTTTATAAAGCCAATATCGAAATGGTCTCTGAAAAAGACCAAAACGGCGGTTACTTAAAAACCCGAATTGACACCGTAAAACGACTCTGCCAACAACTCCCAAATGCTGTTTGGATTAATCAATACGCAAATCCAAACAACTGGAAAAGTCACTATTTTGGTGAAGCAGAAGAAATCTTAAATCAAATTGATCGCAAGATTGATTACCTCGTGATTGGAGCAAGTACCTCCGGCACGATTATGGGCGTGTCTCGTCGCCTTAAAGAAAGATTTCCAGAATTAAAAGTCATCGCTGTCGATATTGTCGGCTCTGTGCTGTTCGGTGGTACATCTGGTCCACGCGAAATTCCCGGTATTGGAGCAAGTACTGTTCCGGCTCTCCTCTCCCCCGATGAAATTGATGATGTCATTTATGTAGATGACTACGAGTCGGCACTTGGTTGTAGAGAACTTCTTGAACACGAAGGAATCTTTGCAGGCGGTTCAAGCGGCTCATCAATTTCAGCCATAAAAAAATTGATTCCAACCATCCCTGAAGGTTCATGCATCTTAACGCTTTTACCCGATCGCGGCGATCGTTATCTCGATCTGGTTTATGAAGATGAATGGTTCGAAATGATCAAAAAGCGTCACTTTAATCGAAACGTACGACGTCAAGAAAACCTTACTTTACAAAATGTTGTTTAACTTTCTCCTTAGGACATATTCATGAGCAATTTGGCTACCCTTCGCTATTTAAGTCAATCAGATTTATTAAATCTTGGAGCAAATCATAGTAATTCATTTATTGAAGCGATCACTGAAGGTTTAACCCTGCATGCAAATAAACAGTTTGTACAACCCTTAAAACCATACCTTCGCTGGCAAGGTGCAGACCATATTGCTGACCGTATTATCGCTATGCCTTGTTATTTAGGCGGCAACGATCCGATTGCTGGAATTAAGTGGATTGGTTCAAGACAACATAACCCTAAAAAATTCAATATTCCGCGTGCGAGCGCATTAATTGTTTTAAATGACTCAGAAACAAATTATCCAGTTGCAGTGATGGAAGGCAGCCTCATCAGTGCCATGCGAACTGCTGCAATTACGGGTGTTTCGATTAAGTATCTAGCAAAAAAAGACTTTTCAGACATTACCGTGATTGGCTGCGGACCAATTGCCCAAATGCAGATTAAAACTGTGCTTGAACAATATGCTCAAGTGAAAAAAATCCATTTATTTGATGTGAACCCTGAAGCGGCTGAAAAACTCAAAGCTTTGTTCTTATCGGAATATCCACATCTAGAAATTGAAATTCATGACAGTGCTAAGTCTGCAATTCAGCAAGCTGATGTCCTCATTACCTGCACAGTTTCAGATAAACCTTACATTCCATTTGAGTGGCTTAAAAAAGGCTGCTTTGTTTCAAACATTTCAATTATGGATATTGAGCCTGAAGTGTTCTTAAAGGTGGACAAAGTTATTGTGGATGACTGGGACCAATCAAACCGAGAAAAGAAAGTCATTAACGTGTTGGTTGAAGATGGTCTATTCAGCCGTGAAAAACTACATGCTGAACTTGGCGACATCATTATTGGTCATAAAAACGGTCGTGAACACGAAGATGAAATCATTTTGCTCAACCCAATGGGTATGGCTATTGATGACATTGTCTGCGCTAAGTGGTTCTTCAATGCCGCACAAGAACAAAACGTTGGCACGGTTCTACCGCTTTTATAAGAATAGGAATAACTAAAATGTTAGATCGGATTTACACAGCACAACTACAAAAAACGATAGATGTACTCTACATGGAGAATTACGGAGATTTTAAAGATCATATTTCCTATAAAAAGCCTTATCTGGCAATTACTCTCAATGATGAGTTGGAACTCTATTTCAACTGTTTAAAAGTAGATAGTGTAAATCCTTTCTATGTTACCCAACCTGAAGTTTTGCTTCATAACCTCTTGAGCAATACAACTTCTAAAATTTCGACCTCTGAAGTTTTTAACTATTTAACCCAAGCAACTTGGTGGCCTTCTCCACACCATCAAAAAGCGATTGATTACTGGCTAGATAACTTAGTAACAGCTGAAAAAATTCCTCAAATTTTACAGTCAGCCCTGTCATTTTCTTCACCTTTAATCAAAAGCGAGTTGCTATCGCTGGTCGCTGACCGTCCATTTCATCCATTCGCTCACTCAAAAGGTGAACTTGCACCACTCACAACTCAAAAAGAAATTGGGGTGTATTGGTGGGCATTTAAGAAAGATGACGTAATCAACAATATGGAGTCGATTCCTCATAAAGAGCTTCTTTTATCAGAAGTTGAAGAACCTCTTATTGCTGACAAAATGGCTGAGCTTTCAGATGACTACATAGCCCTGCCTTTGTTAGAAACTCAACATCGCTATTTAAAGTTTGATGAAAATAAGTACGGCGGTATTGACCTAAGCCATGTCACCACAATTGGTTTACCG
Source organism: Acinetobacter sp. GG2 (assembly GCF_000292385.1). Lineage (NCBI taxonomy): Bacteria > Pseudomonadati > Pseudomonadota > Gammaproteobacteria > Moraxellales > Moraxellaceae > Acinetobacter > Acinetobacter sp. GG2. The sequence goes on along the minus strand of NZ_ALOW01000039.1, from coordinate 39,435 downwards.
ACTTCTTCTTTAAGAACGCTTATTCACAACGCAAATCCTACTCTGCATTTAAAACTCTCGACCAATGCCAAGACATTAGGTGCAATCCGCTCTATGCCAGGCCGTTATTTAATGAATGGGCATACGGCTTATGATTTTTTAAATGACGTTATTAATGAATCTGCTTTATTAAAAAATCGCCTCTTTTTGAGTAATGAAACCCACTGGTGGGTACTCGGAAAACAAGAGCCGATTGTAAAGAATTTAGGTGTAATTGGTTGCCAAGTCCGACATTTACCCGACTTTTGCCAAGATAAAAATGTCACGTCAATCACTATGTCAGCTTTAAGCTGTACCTATGTCGACCCATGGGAAACGTTAGGCGTTGAAGGTGACAAATGGTCATTACTAAAAGACTTAAGTGTTCATTTTATTCAAACATTTTTAACGCTTTGGACAAAAGGAATCATGCCTGAATGCCACGGGCAAAACACCATGGTGTGTTATGAAAATAACAAGTTGAAATGCTTTATTTTACGTGATCACGATACCTTAAGAATATGTACCACAGCCATTGAAGAAAGTGGTTTTACTCCTCCGATTTATACCATTGATACCAGTACACCGAATAATCTTATCTTTACTAAAAATGAGGACTTATTTAATTACTTCATTACCCTAGGGATTCAAATTAACCTCTACCCAATTGCTTTAGTTACCTTGAAATATACGGATCGTACAGAAAGCGATTTTTGGGAGATGGTTCAAGACATTATTCAAGATTTTATAGAAACCCAACCCATTTCAGAGCGAACAAAATCGCAAATTCAAACTTATCTTTTCGACAATAAGACTTGGCCATTCAAACAGCTACTTACGCCTTTACTTGCGCAAGAAAGCGACTCAACAGGCATGCCAAGTAAAATCGGAACTACACCGAACCCTTATCACAGCTTATCTGTTTCTAGCTATGAGACCATGGATATCTAAATCATGCACTCATCTCGCCTAGATCATTTCATTATTTTGCTCTGCCAGTTTTTTTCCACTTTTGGGCTTATGGTGCTGATTCCAATCATGCCGCTCTATATGGAAAAACTGACGGCGCATATGAGTGCTCCCACTATCTGGGCAGGTTTGGCACTCGCGGCTCCAGCCATTGGCAGCTTATTTACAGCACCAATTGTGGGGCATCTATCCGACACATTCGGTCATAAAAAAGCCTTGTTACTTTCACTGGCTGGTTTCTGTATTTCAATACTGCTCATGGCGAGCGCCCAGCATTTATACCTATTTATTTTTGCGCGAATTTTACTCGGGTTTTGCGGTCTGTCCGTGATTTTAAATGCTTACGTTTCATATCTTTCCAACGAGCAACAACGTGGTGCCGCTTTTGGGCAACTACAAAGTAGTGTTGCGCTCGCTTGCCTATGTGGCCCCGTGCTCGGCGGGATATTTATGGATCAATGGCGGGTTGAAGTATTACTCAACGCAACAGCATTTGTTGTGATGACCTTAATTTTGATTGCGTCATTTGTATTAACTAATCCCGTTAAAACAGAGGTCACAAAAACCAAAGAGAAATCCAAGCTTCCGGCTTTTTTTGATAGAACGATTTTCTCATGGTTAAGCGCTGGCATTTTGGTTCAAGCAGGTGGCTTTGGTTTGGTGTCTTGCTTCGTTTTATACATTAGTGAAATAAGCCAAAGTACCCATTCATCGTTATCTGCTGCAAGTTTAACAGGCACAATTCATGCGCTTTCATGGGGAGCCGCCTTTATTGCTGCAACCTATTGGGGAAAACGAAATGATGATAAAGGAGATTCTTTTAATAACTTCATTTACGCATCTTTAATTTGCGGTATCACGATTTTCGCATTGATCTGGGTTTCGAATATTTGGCTAGTTCTTGTATTACGACTCATACAAGGCTTTTGCTTTGCAGCCCTGATTCCTTCGATCTTACACACCATTTCTCTAAAAGCTGGCGCTCAAAGCCAAGGAAAAGTGATTGGTATTTCGAATAGTGCCTTTGTCTTAGGACAGCTTATTGGCCCAATCACCATCACGCTCACCTACTCATTTTTCAATATTACCGCGGCATTAATCTGCACCTCACTATTTTTTATCGGTGCGGGATTAGTAGTGATTTTGAACAGATTCTTAATGGATACAATTTTAGAAGAGGCACAAGAATGAACTCAATTATTACAACCGATGCATGGTCTTATAAACTTTTCGAACAGTACCTAAATACTTTCTTTCGTGAGCTTAAAGTGAACCTTGAAGAGCACATTATTCCCTCTCAAGACTCTCCTTTATTCACCCTATATGCAGAGCAACCAGACACCCTGTATTTTGCTTATACATTTAATGCATCTAACACAACTGTTTATGGTGCAGTTCAGCATCTTTCAACTACGGGTTATCACAGATATCAACGTGGTTTTGTTCTGCAAAATTTAAACGACAATACATTTGACTCGCTCACCGACCCTAAAAAATTAGTGAAGCTGATTACAGATGAGTTGAATAGTCTATTTAAAGATAAAAACCAAAATAAAAACCTGTATTCTGATATTGCCAATAGTATTGAGAACACAAAATTCTTTTTAGAAAATAAGCCATCTCAAACAGTAACTAAAGCGTTAAGTGGTTTTCAAGCAACCGAACAAGGCATGTTATATGGACACCCTTTTCATGTGACCTCTAAAGCCAACTTAGGTTTTTCTAAAGAAGACATGAAAAAGTATAGCCCTGAGTTAGGTGCAAGTTTCCAACTCCACTACTTTGCGGTTCATTCTTCTTTAATTCAAAAACTCGTAAGTGAGACCGAACCTTCTCATGTTATTGAAAATGAAGTTTTAGAAACTGCAAAAGAGCGTTTGCAAGAGAAATTCACTAATTATGAACTCATGCCAACGCATCCGTGGCAAGCCAATTTCTTACTTCAACATTCATCGTTAAAGAAACATTTAGACAGCCAAGACGTAATCTATCTGGGCGCTTTAGGTCAAACGGTATGGCCGACCTCATCCGTTCGCACAGTGTGGCTACCTCAATCGAATCTTTTCTTAAAACTCTCAATTGATGTACGAATTACCAGTTTCATTCGTAATAACCCAATGGATGAAATGGAACGTGCCATTGATGCGAGCAAAATTATTATCAATCACAAGATTAACGAGCAATATCCCGATCTTGTGATTCTGCCAGAGTTAGAGGCAAAAACAGTCAAAATTCCAGAGTTAGAAAGTTCATTTGGCATTATTTATAGAGCAGGACTCACGCTAGATGTATTAGAAAATACCCGAATGCTAGGCGGCTTGGTTGAAGAAAACGAAAACCATGAAATTCCTCTATTAAGCTTTATTCAGCAAGCTGCACCGAATCAAAACTTACAATTGAACGATGCCAAAGACTTCATTACTTTCTGGTGGAAACAGTACATTAAAGTTTCACTCATTCCATTAATTGAGTTGTTTGCAAACAAAGGCATTAGCGTAGAAGCGCACATGCAAAACAGTTTAATGGAATTTAAAAACGGCTATCCACATCGCCTTATTCTTCGAGATATGGAAGGCATTAGCATTGTTCCAGAAATGATAGAAGATGACTCATCTATTTCTGAAGATAGTACCGTTTGGTTCTCTCAAAAAGATGCTTGGACCTTTTTAAAATATTACCTCGTGATCAATCACATTGCTCATCTCATCAGTGCAATTGCACGAGTTACGGTGATTGAAGAATCTGAACTTTGGCAAGCAACACGTCTTACGCTCACACAAGAAAAATTTACCACCAAAGGTCAGCAGTACCGCGACTTATTAATTCATTCACTCACATTACCAATCAAGGCAAATATGTTAAATACGCTCTACCACAGTGGTGGCAATCCAATCTGGATTGAAGTTGAAAACCCTATTTATAAATATCGCGGAGCAGAAGCGCTTTGTCCTCTTCAACCAACCCAACAAACCAATTATAAAACCATCGCGGAAAACCGCGTGATGGGTCAATTACTAGAAGCACTCATTTTTGAAAATACTTTTAAATACGAGTTTTCTAAAGGTCAAATCAAGTTCTATATTTCCGATACTGTTTTTTATACTTGCGCTGCTAAAAGACACTTTAGTTTTAAACGAATTAAGCTAGATCCTTCAAGCTTAGTCCGTTCTGATATTACTTTAGGCACCGAAACTCGCCCTAACTTAAAAACACTACTTGCCGACCTAAAAAATATTATTGAAGCTGACCCAGTTAAATGGCAAAACTTTAATGATGAACTCAATTTAACTTACGTTAAACATGCGCAAACTGTAAGCCAAGCACCTGCTCAACCTTTAAGAACTTTGCCTTACCTAGAACAAGAAGCACGAATTACCAATGCGCATTTATATCATCCAAGTTTTAAATCTCGTATCGGCTTCGATTTAAAAGAAAACCAGAAATATGCACCCGAGCTTTCTGAAGGCTTTACGGTTAAATGGGTAGCGACTCACAACAGCTTATGCAAACTGGTTTTAAGCGAAACCATTAACTTAGAGCAGCTTTATAAACAGCATTTTTCAGAAAAAGATCTACAAACTATTAACGATCAATTGAAAGAACAAAATGCAGAGTTTAAAGATTATATCCTTACCCCAATTCACCCGTGGCAGTGGGATAAAATTATTGAATTATATTATCAAGATGCTATCAGCAACCAACTGATCATCCCGTTAGATATTGAGGGTCCAACTTACTTACCACAACAATCGATTCGAACCTTATCGAATATTAGTGATATCTCGGCACTTTCTCTCAAGTTGGCAATGAACTTAGTCAATACCTCTACTTCTCGTGTATTGGCACCGCATACCGTTCAAAATGCGGCGAAAATGAGTGACTGGCTTTATAACATTGTTGAACAAGACCATATTTTAGAAAAACAGCGTAAGCCTGTTATTTTAAGAGAGATTGGTGGTCTTTCGGTTAACCAACAGATTGCCCTTCCTGTTCAATACGGCGCTTTGGCTTGCATTTGGCGCGAAAGTATTTACAGCTACTTAAAAGAAGGCGAATCGGCAACGCCTGTAACGGGCTTAATGCAACTCGATACCGACCAAAAGCCTTTAATCGATGAGTGGATTCAAGAGTACGGTATCGAGTTCTGGTTAGAAAAATTACTCACCAATGCTTATTTACCAATCATGCATATTTTATGGTGCCACGGCCTCGCTTTAGAGTCACATGCACAAAATATGGTTCTGATTCATAAAAATGGCTTACCCGTTAAAGCTGCCTTGAAAGATTTCCACGATGGAATCCGTTTTAGCCGTCATCTTTTACGCGAGCCGAACCTTTTACCCAACTTACAAGATGCGCCAAAAGAACATGCCAAAATTAACCCGAACTCGTTCTTGGAAACCCACTCTCCAAATGAATTAAGAGACTTTACTCAAGATGCACTTTGGTTTGTAAATCTGGCAGAGTTAGCAATTTTCTTAAATGAACATTATGACTTCGATGAAATCAAATTCTGGACCATGTTAAGAACCATCATCAATCAACATAAAGAAGCTCATCCAGAGTTTAGTGAGCGATATGAATTGTTTAACTTTACAGATGACACTATCGATATTGAACAGCTCGCAAACCGCCGTTTTCTTCCGGAAATTCGCTTAAGAGTACAAACCACGCCGAACCCGCTCAGTCTTATTAAGGAAATTGAATATGAATAAGCATTCGATTTCTTTTAAGAAACGAATAGCAAATGGTGAGACGCTCTACGGAATCTTTTGTTCCGTAGCTTCTCCGATTAATGTTGAGCAACTGGCACTTGCGGGCTATGATTTTATTATTATCGACTTTGAACATACTTTATTTAGTACGTCTCAAGTCGAGACCATGATTTTAGCTGCTAGAGCCATGCCTCTTGATGTGTTTGTAAGAGTGCCGTTAAACGCGAACCACCTCTTACTACCTCTGCTCGATGCAGGGGTAACAGGCATTGTGTTTCCACGTATTGAAAATGCTCAGCAAGCTCAAGAAGCTGTGAACTATTGCCACTATATGCCGCTTGGGCAAAGAGGACTGAATTCGACCAGATTAAATCGATATGGCATGGACGATTTAGCGAGTTTTGTTGAACAGGCTGCAAACGAGACTGTTGTCATTGCTATGATTGAAAGCTTGGAAGGACTTGAACAACTAGATGAAATTTTAAAAGTCGAAGGCATTGATATTATTCTTGAAGGTGCTGCCGACCTTTCTCAATCGATGGGAATGCCGTGGCAAACCAGCCATCCGCTGGTCAAAGAAAAAGTTAAAGAGATGTATATAAAGACTAAAAATAGTCAAAAGCATTTCTGTGCTATTCCCCGACAACCTGAAGATATCGCGGCATGGAAACAGCAAGCTGTTCAGCTTTTTGTACTCGGGGATGACCGCAGCATTATTCGCCGTGCCCATCAAAACCATCTAAATACCTTTAAAGACATTTCATAACTGTTCACACCTTTTTAGGGGAATAAATTCCTATTCCCCTAATTCATTGAATAAATTTCAAATATATTATTTTAAAGCAATTAATAATGTTGTTAATTACAATGATTCTCATTTATAATTCGCTCAATTTAAAATCACTCTCAGGGCGAGACAATGGGAAATAAGAAAAGTAATAAACTTTTTACAAGAAAGTCTGAAGTTAAAAATATCATTCCACTTCTTTCACTTGGAGGAGCCATTATTCTTTCAAATTCAGCATTTGCCGCTTCACCTGCTGAAACCACAGAAACAGAAAAAAAGCCTGAAGCCCTTCCTACTATTACCATTACCGCTTCACGTGCAGATGAGCTCTCTACCTCTGCCAAACAAGTCACCAAGTTAGATGAAAAACAAATTGAGCTTTTAAAAAATGGATCGTCTGGAAACATTGCGACTGTTTTAGCCAAAGCCGTACCCGGCCTATCCGACTCAAGCCGAACCATTACCGATTATGGTCAAACCTTACGTGGCCGTAATGCGCTTATTTTGGTGGATGGCGTTCCAATGAACCTTACACGTGATACAGCGAGAGGACTTTCAGCCATTGACCCTGAAAGTATTGCCAATATTGAAGTGATTCGTGGTAGTAACGCAATTTATGGTGGCGGTGCTGCGGGCGGTATTATTTCAATTACCACGAAAGCTGCGGGCGGTGAGCCTACGGCTAAAACGGTTGTTGGACTTCAAACACCCCTCACAAATTTGCGTTCTAATGCTTTAAGCGGTGATATTCACCAGTATTTTACGGGCAGTTTTAACGCCTTTGATTATGCGCTCGACTTTGGTTATCAACGTATTGGTAGCCCCTACGATGCAAGTGGTGACCGTGTTGCACCAGAACCAAGTCAGGGCGACCTTTACGACTCAAATGGATATAGCATCGGTGGTAAGCTGGGTTATCACATTGATGACAACCAATACCTACAGTTTGCTGCAAATTATTATAATGCAGAGCAAGACTCAGACTATGCATCTGACCCAAGTGTAAAAAAAGCTCCAGCAGGAACTGTCCCAGCCAAAGCAATTAAAGGCTTAAAGCTCAAAGACCAAAATAAAAACGAAAACCAGATCTACAATTTGACCTATAACCATAAAGACTTTTTTGGTAATAAGGTTGATGCTCAAATTTATTATCGCGATTTCTTTACCCGTTTTTCACCGTTTGATGCCCGTGCAAATGCCAACCGTGGTAAACAAGTCGACCAGATTTATCAAGAAAATAACGTACTTGGTAGCCGCTTAACGGTAACCACTCCCCTTGAGTTTTTAGGTGATACATCATTGGTTTGGGGTGGTGACTTTAGCCGCGAAAAAAGCGAAATGCCTTTAGATATTTTCGACCCTAATATTTATGATCAATCTGGCGGTTTAGAGTTTGTAAAAATCGGAAAACTGATTTATCTACCTGAACTGACCACGCAAAGTGTCGGTGGTTTTGTGCAGTTAAAACACCGCTTTAATGACCAATGGTCAGCAGAAGCTGGTACACGCTATGAAGACAGCTATGCGCAAATTGATAGCTTTGTTCCATTATCACAATTAGGCAAAACCAATCCTTACACGGTTCCGGGCGGAAAAGTAAAAGCTGATGCATGGTTGTACAATGCTAATGTGACTTTCTCACCAAACGACCAGCACTCGATTTATGCATCGTTTAACCAAGGTTTCCAGTTACCTGATGTTGGTTTAATTATTCGTAATGCTGGTGAAGGTTTTAACCTTGGATCATCATTCTTAGAGCCTGTAAAAGTTGATAACTACGAACTCGGCTGGAAAGGTAACTTTAATAACTTCTCTTCAAGCTTAGCGGTGTTCCACTCTACTTCTGACTTAGGTGCTGTGCAATCATTCAACAATGGTTTAGTACTGGCTCGAACGAAAGAGAAAGTTACTGGGGTTGAAGCAACGCTTGATTATCTTGATGATGCTAATGTTTGGGGAACTGGCGGTAGTGTTACGTGGATGAAAGGCCGTGAAAAACCTCAAAACGGTTCTGAACAAGACATGACGGGCTTCCGTATTCCACCATTAAAACTCACAGCTTATGTTTCTTATAGTCCAACTGAAACTTGGACGAACCGATTACAAGCAACATACTTTGGTTCAGAAGATTACCGTTTAAATGGTGTAAATAGTTTTGGTCGCTATGACGTAAAATCTTATACCACAGCAGATTTGATCAGTAGCTTTGCGCTTAACAAGAAAGACACCATGACCATTGGTTTAGAAAACATGTTTAACCGCAAGTACTACCCGCTTTATAGCCAATTACTAAGAACGAGCGATAACACTAGCCACTTACTTGCAAATGGTATAACGCTTAAAGTGACTTATAGTCATAAATGGTAAGAACTTTGATTAGATCCTAATACAGTAAAAGCCCCAACTTAGGGGCTTTTATTATCTTGAGTATTTTATAAAAACATCGCTATAAAATATTGGAATTGCTTGTCTCTTTCATCTACATCGTTATGACTCAGCCTTTGAATAATAGCACCTTCAATCATCTGTAAAAAAAGTTTAGCTTCATCATAAGAAGTATACGCTTTAAGCATTCTTAGCTGACTATAGATTTCATTGGTGAGCCACATTCTATATCTCACCGCAGTTTGATAAGCGTTTGGATAATTATTTTTAGTTTCAAGAATGGTTTTCAATAACAGGTAATACGGCCCTTCTAAGTCTGTATGTAAGTCATACAGTGTTTTGAGTTTGTCTCTCACACTTGAGTCTTGGTCATATTCAACCGTTGCAACGACTTTGTCTTGAAGACGTTGTTTTTTTACAAGTAGGCAGATTTCGATAAAACGCGCTTTGGACTGAAAGTAATGATAAAACGTCATTTTTGTAATTTCAGACTCTTTGATAATTCTATCCACACCTACTAAATGGAATCCGTGTTGATGGAATAAATGAATTGCCTGATTCACAACTTTTAAAGCACGTGTAGAAAGTACTAAAGGTGACATATTTGTACCGTTTAAAATAATTTTTTGTTGTATGTAAAAGAGATAGAAATGCCATCACTCTTAAAATGAGTGCTAAAAACAGACATGCAAAAGCGGCACAATAGAGGTGTGCTCGCCTATCTCAGGTTTATTGTTGCTATGATTTTTGAGTCGTAACGATTCTTAAGGTGTAGAAAACCTAGAGTCGATTAAACCGATTTATAGGATGTTGAAATGGTATGAACAGAGAGATTTTGGCAAAGGCCAATAAATGAGAAGAAATAGTACGCATAGCGGACTCCTTTGGCTATAAAGAAGCTTCACCACATTACTGTCAAATAATGGTGGTGAAACGAGAGAAGGTTGACAGACTGATAGCCAAAAGATCAGCACACCCGAAGGTGTCCCCCTCCCGTTCCACCGCAGAGGGGGCACGCAGGGATGCCCACAAAAAAGAGAGACTTTTTCGTGTGCGTTGGCTATCCGACCTGTCAAAGTCGACTGGCAATGTAGGCCAGCAGGCAAAGGATAGTATTCGCTTTTGTTATCGTCAAGCGTAGGAAATGACAATTGTATTAAAGTAGAGCGGTTGGGTTGAGAGTAAATAAATGTTTTTACGATTTGAAAAATTAATTTAAGCTATTTTTTAAAATTGAATAAAAATATATTTACTGATCAATTAGTTTAAATAAACAAAAAAGACTTTATTAGGTTAATTTTTAAACAAAATTTAATAAATCAATTTATTTCATGGAGTTAACCGAATATTTACAGAAAATCTGATTAGATTGTTTCTTAGAAAGAGTTGATTATTAAATAAATAATAATTAGGAAATAAGAAATGAAAAATATAATTATTTGCTGTGATGGGACATGGAACACAACGGATCAACAAGATCAAGGAGTATTATCACCAACTAACGTTGTACAACTATACAACTCTTTAGCAGATCTAGATAGTAATGGTATAGCACAACATAAATATTATCACCCCGGGGTAGGTACAGATGGGACAAAATGGGACAAATTAATTAATGGAGGAACTGGCGAGGGATTAGATAAAAATATTAAAAGCGCATATCGCGAACTATGTGAATATTATGAGCCAGAAGATAAAATTTTTCTCTTTGGATTTAGCCGCGGTGCCTATACAGTGAGAAGCTTAGCTGGGTTAGTACATCATTCAGGGCTATTGGATATTAAAGGTTTAAATGAAACCGAAATATGGGACAGAATCGATCGTGTATTTAAACAGGGTTATAGAAAAAAAATTGAAACACAAGATACATGGATTTCTTTAGGATGGAAGTTAAAAACTAATTATAGTATGCCAGTGCCTATTTGGTTTATTGGTGTATGGGAAACAGTTGGATCACTTGGTATACCAGATTATTTTGGCCTATTAAGTCTTCTTGATAGCGTTGAAAATTATACTTTCCATGATACTGAATTAAGTCCAATCATAACTCATGCTCGTCAAGCTTTAGCTCTTGACGAAATGCGTGCAAGTTTTCAACCTACTCTATGGACTAATCCAAATGCCAACACTAAACAAGTTTGGTTCACAGGCGTCCATTCAGATGTTGGAGGAGGCTATAAAGATCATGGACTATCGCATATCACACTTAAATGGATGATTGATGAAGCAAAACATCTTGATTTAGCTATCAATCCAAAGTTTGAACAACAAATTACCCCTTTTTTTCAGGATACCTTACATAATTCTTATACTGGTATCTTCGCTACATTCCCATCTTTGCCTCGTAGCTCTCCTCAATTAGAAAATATAATTGCTATTCATGACTCAGTCAGGGAAAGAGCGGAGAATCCACCTATTAAGCAAAGTCCTTATAAATCTCTTCGAACATTACCTTGTAGTTTAGATATTTATGCACTGAATCCTTGGAATCAAACTGGGATTTGGTTAGAAAAAGGTAAAACCTATAGTTTCACTGCTTCAGGTGAATGGACAGATAGTTCGATTAAGTGTGGTCCAGCTGGTACAAGAGATGGTGACTTTCAAATTGCTGAAATGATTCAAGTGGCAGGATCTCTTTTAGGCAAAGCAGAAGACTTATTTAAAAAACTAACGGGTAATCATTCTATAGATTTTAAATTTACTAAAAGACATCAAACTTTTAACTGGTTTAGTCTAGTTGGAGCTATTGCAAATGGAAAAGTCGATAGCCAAGGTCATTGGATACCACATGAAACTTTCTTAATTGGTGATGGATGTAAATATACACCTAAACAGTCTGGTTATTTATATGCGTATGCTAACGATGCTTGGAACTGCTATGAAAACAATCGTGGGCGCGTACGCTTACAAGTTGAATAATTTTAAATGTAAGATAGGAGAGTATTTCTCCTATCTTATTAATTTGATGATGAAAAAAATATAAAATAATTATTTAGGAGAAATAATAATGAAATTCTTTCGAAGTTATAAAAATATTATTCTCTTAATATTTATTGCAATGATAATTGTTAATACTTTATTAGTATTAATTCCAAAAATAAAAAATGATACAAAAAATCAAAATGAAGAAGCTATAAAAATTTGTTCTGGAGGAATGGATAGCAAAACCGAAAGTCAAATTTTGGGGGAAATGGCTAATTTTTTAAACATAAAAACGAGTGCCTCATCTATAGAAGCTAGTCGTGGTGAAATTATTAAAAATATAAGATCAAATGAATATGGTGTAAAAATATTCCAAGCTTACTTAGACTGTTTAGATAAACAACGTAATCCCCACAATGAAGAAAAAAAAATTATAGTCACAAATGAAAAATTAAATGAAGAAAAAAATTATATAGAGATAGCTACAAAATTAAATGAAATTAATTCAAACTCTCCTAAAGAAAAGATAGTTGAAGTTATGGGTCAACCTTTTAGTGAAGAACCGCTAAGTGATGAAAATATAGATCCACCAATCACAATTTCAAGATATCAATATAACGATGCTTATTTTGTAGCTGACTATCATGAGGGAACGAAGCGTCTAGGTTTAGTAATAGGTTATTTAACCCCCTCTAAATATACACAAGCTGATGTTAATATTAAAAATCTTCAAAACACACAGCTAGGTACAATCATTACATATTGTATGTCAGAACCTGAAATCTCTTCTCACTTCGGAATCTCAACAGGTATCTGCGGAGGTTCTCATGCTGACAATTATGAATATCAAGTATATTTCTTCTCAATGGTAGATAGAAAAAATGTAAATCCTATACTTGATAAGAACTGTAACCCATTAGAGTCTAAAAATTTTTCTGAAACACTGCGCAACTGTGACAAGCTAGATAATACAAAACCATATGCCGTTGCTCTTAGTAAAAACGAACAAGATCTAAATTTAGTGAAAAATTTATTTACTGATGAAACTGACGTTGGTAATAATTTTAACTTTCATCCAGTAGAAACTCCTTAGTTAAAACTTTCTATTATAAGCTTCTAATTAACCTTTTCTAAGGAGCTAAGCAACCTAAACCACTCAACTCCTTACAAAGCCTTAATCAATCCATCAACTTTTTACGGCGATACAACCCACAATCCCCTGAAAATAACGCTGCCAATAAACAAGTAATAATAGCGTAAGTGGCAACATTCATTCCAAATAGTTCAATTGCTAAAATAATAGACGTTAACGGTGCCTTACTTGCCCCTGAAAACAAACTGACTAACCCTAAGCCTGCAAGCAGTGAAATGGGTAGGTTTAAAACTGCACCTAAAGCATTACCTAATGTCGCACCAACATAAAACAATGGCGTAATTTCACCACCTTTAAAGCCTGAACCTAAAGTGATGGCGGTAAAAACAGTCTTGTTAAAAAAGTCGTAAAACTCAATCGGCACATAAAAAGATGCAATGATTTTATCTGTACCTAAACCGTTGTACTGCTGATGTGCAGTGAACAGCGTAAGTAGCATAATGATAATACCGCCTACCATTGTTCTTAATGGCAAATAACGAATGTATTTATAAAAGAGGTCACTCGCCAAATGAATGGCAGCAATAAAGAAACGTGCAGCAAAGCCAAATACTAACCCCGCTGCAATTAAGCTCATGAGCGTGCCAAAATGAATGGCTGGAAACTCACTTATAACGTAAAAAACATGTGGATGAACAATATCGAATAGCTCAGGAATGGTCGAAGCAATCAGAGCAGACACAAAACATGGAAAAATAGCTGAGTATCTTAAATTACCTAAAGCGGTAATTTCTAAACCATAGATTGCACCTGCCATAGGCAAACCAAACACGCCAGCAAAACCAGCACCAATACTGGCGATTAAACAGATTTTGCGATTGTCTTCCGAGATTTTTAAAATATGGCTTAAGTGGTCAATTAAAGCACCCGAAAGCTGAACCGCTGGTGCCTCACGCCCTGCCGAACCACCAAATAACTGTGTTAAAATTGATGTAATAAAAATGATGGGGCTCATTCGTTTTGGAATGAAGGACTTGGGTTGATGAATCTCATCTATGAGTAAATGTGTTCCGCGTTCAATGGGCGATCCATATTTTTTAATGAGATAACCAATACCAAAACCCACAAAAGGCAAAAAGTAGATGAGCCAATGATGCAAACTTCTGACTTTATTTGAAATATCAAAAGCCACAAAAATTGAGGTCGATGCCAGCCCCGCGATGACTCCAATCACAATGGATATGACGAGCCAATAAACACTGTATTTTAGAATTTGATCATATTCAGATGAAGGTAGAATTTTCATTCGCTTTCTTCAATTCGCCTTTGAGTGTGTGCCAAATTCTCAAATTATTTTTTATGCAGCCAGCTCATTAAGTGAGAAATGCTTAAACTGGGCTAAAAATTAAAGCTCGCATAAGCGAGCTTTAAATACAGTGATCAATATTTATATCACTTAACTGTGATAAATATCTCATAACCAGTACAGGCTTTCAAGTTGAAATTGGTTAATGAAAGGTTAAAACCATCGACTCAATTAATTAATAAACAATCAATAAAGTAAATAATTAATTAATACTCGCAATCACGGTTTCAGCATGGCAGGTCGCACCCTTCTCTGCGCTAATCTGAATCACACCACTACGGTGTGCCAGTACCTGCACTTCCATTTTCATGGCTTCCATAATGGCAACTACTTGGCCTTCTGTCACTTGCTCACCATTTTCGACTTTCCAAGCGCTAATCACTCCATTAATAGGCGCAAGTAAATGCTCGGCACTCACTTCTGGCTCATTCGTTTGGGCTTGAGCGGCGGTTGCTGGGCCTTGTGCAAACATTCCTGCTGGTAAACCTAAACGGTGTAACTTGCCATCAATTTCAATGTAGCTGAGTAACATCGGCTGTTGATGGTTTGGAATACCACGTTTAGTCGGCTTTAACTCTTGTTTAAAGTCATTTTCAATCCAACGCGTATGTACATTAAACTCATCTGTAAAATCAGGTTCATTAAGCACCGCACGGTGAAAGTCTAAAACTGATGCTACACCTTCAATTTTAAATTGTTTTAAAGCACGTTTAGCGCGAGCAATTGCAACCTCACGAGTTGGGCCAGTCACAATCAGTTTTGCCATGAGTGAGTCAAAGTGACTAGACACTAGAGAACCAGTGCGAACACCTGTGTCCACGCGTACTCCGTTACCAAACGGCGCTTCAAATAAACTTAACACACCAAAGGCTGGAATAAAACCACGTGCTGGGTCTTCGGCATTTATACGAAACTCAATCGCATGACCTTGTGCTTTTGGTGTTTCTTTAATCGAAAGCTCATGGCCCTGTGCCACGCGAATTTGCTCAACCACCAAATCGACTTTTGAAGTTTCTTCAGTCACTGGGTGTTCAACTTGCAAACGCGTATTTACTTCTAAGAATGAAAGCTTGCCGTCACGACTTAGTAAGTATTCGACTGTACCTGCACCTACATAGTTTGCAGCCTGACAGATATTTTTTGCCGAGGTTAAAATTTGCTGGTAAATCTCATCACTAATAAATGGCGCTGGTGCTTCTTCGACTAACTTTTGGTTACGGCGTTGCAACGAGCAATCACGTGTGCCCAGTACCACAATGTTGCCATGTTGGTCGGCTATGACTTGTGCCTCTACATGGCGCGGTTTATCAAGATATTGCTCGACAAAACATTCACCACGACCAAAGGCAGCTTTTGCCTCGCGTACTGCCGACTCATAAAGCTCTTTCACTTCTTCAAGTTTCCACGCAACTTTTAAGCCGCGCCCACCGCCACCAAATGCGGCTTTAATGGCAATCGGTAAACCAAACTGTTTAGCAAACTCTAAAGCTTCATCTGCATTATTGAGTGGATCTTGCGTACCTTGAACTAATGGCGCACCGACCGAAGCAGCAATTTTACGCGCTTCGATTTTATCACCCAGTTTTTCAATAGCACTTGGTGATGGCCCTACCCATTTTAAGCCTGCATCAATCACGGCTTGGGCAAACTCGGCACGTTCAGATAAAAAACCATAACCGGGATGTACCATCGTCGCTTTTGATTTCTTAGCAACTTCAATAATGGCAGGAATATTTAGGTAGGTTTCACTGGCAGTCGCACCAGCCAAGCCCCATGCTTCATCTGCAAGTTCGACATGCATGCTGCCAATGTCATCATCTGCATATAACGCGATCGATGAAATGCCCATATCACGACAGGCATGAATAATACGAACAGCAATTTCACCACGGTTAGCAATCAATAATTTTTCTGTATTCATCATTCATTCTCAAAATCTGTAAATTCGGCAATTTTTTTAAATTTGATGCGGCAACCTGCCGGAATCTGTGCGACCAGGTCCCAATGGTGTTTAGCAACAGAGCCAATGACTGGATATCCGCCCGTTAAAGGGTGATCATTCATAAACAAAACGGGTTGACCACTCGGTGGAATCTGCAAAGCACCAATGCATGTGCCTTCACTTTCCAACTCGTAGGTAATTTTGCGAGTTAAAGCCTGTTCACCTGAAAGTCTTAGCCCGACTCGGTTGCTTTCATTGGTTACCAGCCATTCTTGCTGACAGAGCAGTTCAATACTGTCTTGTTCAAACCAGTCTGTGCGTGGTCCCATCACAATATCTAGCTCAACGACTTCGCCAGCTTGTGGCAAATCGGTTTTACCCACTTCATTTACGCTAATGTTGGCTGTCTTCACATTCCCTTGATAAATGGTATCTCCAAGCTTTAAAGGCTCTGGCCCTAACACCGCCAAGCTGTCAAACGAAGCACTATTGAGTACTGGTTCAACGTCGATACCACCACGAACTGCCAAATAGTTTCTTAAGCCTTCTGTCGGTGGCAGAATTTGAAATTCATCGCCTTCATCTAAATCAATCGGCTGATAGCTTGCAAAGTCTGCGGTTTGACCGTCGGCAAATTTCACTCGGATGTTTGAATTTGCCCCAGTAACTGCAATAACGCCTGCATGCTGCATTTTGGCTTTTAGACCGCCATTTAAAACTTCAATGACAGATGTATCGGTTGGGTTACCGACAATACGGTTAGCACTGTGCATCGCAGACAAATCCATTGCACCTGCAACACCAACCCCAATATTGGTTTGGTTTAGGCGTCCTTCGTCTTGAATAAGCATCTGTAAACTTGGCGCAGTGATCTTAAATAGTGGCAGAGATTGTTTCGGCTCAACCTTACGTGTGATTTGCTGCGGTACATTTACAGTGGTTGGACTATGCGTAACATCTTCAAAATGTACTGTCATGCCCGGTAACAACAATGCAGGATTTTTACGTTCTAAATCCCACATTTTTTCCGATGTGGTTCCAATCAGCTGCCAACCACCCGGACTGTCTTTCGGGTAAATACCTGAATATTTTCCAGCCAAGCCCAAAGAGCCGGACGGTATTTTTTTACGAGGAACCGTTAAACGTGGAATATCGGTAAAAGGTTTATCGGGACTGCTCATATAAGCAAAGCCCGGCGCAAAACCAATAAAAGCCACATTCCACACACTTTGGTGATGTTTTCTAATCACATCAGCCACAGTCAGCCCTTGTAACTCGGCAACCTGAGCAAGGTCTTCGCCATCGTAACGAATCGGTACAATCACTTCTTGGCTACTGCGCTCAAATCTAGAATCAACTTTGAGGCTTTGAATTGAAGCAACCAGCGTTTTAAAGTTAGTTTCGATCTCGTTAAAAAAAACCAAAATTGTTTTTGCAGCAGGGACTAAGTCTTTAATTCCATTCAATTGCGTATTTTGCAATTTATTGTACAACGCCAAAGTTTCCTCTAAGCTCGCAAGCTCAATCAGAAAACAATCGGCGTTTACCGATAAAAAACGCATTTGCTTATCCTTTTTAATTCTTCTTTAGCTATTTAGCCCATCCAAGCGCGGTCAGGAATGTCGGTAATAAACATGTAACCCGGTGCATGACTAATGGCAAAAGGAATTTTCGAGTTCATAACAGCTGCTTGCGGTGTTACTCCACACGCCCAAAACACTGGAATTTCACCTGCTTCAATACGAGAAGCATCACCAAAATCAGGCTTGTTTACATCCTTAATGCCCAAGCTTTCAGGGTGCCCAATATGGACAGGTGCACCGTGTACACTTGGCATACGTGCAGTGATTTTTACTGCTTCACTAATTTGATGAGATGGAATTGGTCGCATGGAAACCACCATATTTCCTGAAATACGCCCTGCCGGCTCGCACTTGATATTGCTCAAATACATCGGAACATTGGTGTCGTCATGAATATGACGAACTTCAATACCTGCTTCTTGCAAAGCTGTTTCAAACGAAAAACTGCAACCAATTAAGAAAGTCACCAAATCAGGATGTGCATTATAAATCTCACTCGCATCGGTCACTTCATCGACCATTTCGCCATCTTTCCAAATGCGATAACGTGGAAAATCGGTGCGAATGTCTGAGTCTGCCGCAAGCTTAGTTGCATAGATGCCTTCTTCGAGCACATCAAGCACTGGGCAGCTTTGCGGGTTACGGTGTGCATAGAGTAAAAAGTCATATGCCCACTCTTTTGGCACCGAAATCATGTTGACCTGCGTCATGCCCGCAGCCATACCTGCTGTCGGTTTATCAAAACCTGCACGAATTTTTAAACGCGCATCTAATGCGGCTTCAAGCTGAGCTGGGTCGACTTTAATATCCTTATACATTGCGCTCTTCCTTATGCTTTATTTACAAAGGGGCGGATTTCAATATTATTTTTTACAAGCTCGGCTTTAATGGCAGCCGACATTTCTAATGCGCCATCGGTGTCGCCATGTAAGCAAATGGTGTCGGCTTGAATTGGTGTAAATACGCCATCAATTGACTCGACCCCACCATTTTTAAGCATAGACACCACACGGCTTGCAACAAATGCCGAGTCATGTAAAACCGCACCTTCTAGACGGCGAGATACCAATGAACCATCGCTGTTATAAGCACGGTCTGCAAATGCCTCAGACACCACTTTTAAACCAGCCGCACGCGCCTGCTCGACTAAGTTCGACCCAGCCAAAGCCACTAAAACCAGTTCAGGGTTATACATTTTAATCGCATCAATTACTGCCGCTGCCTGAGCTTGGTCATGGGCAATGGTGTTGTAGAGCGCGCCGTGTGGTTTAACATATTGCACTTTTGAGCCTGCCACCTTTGCCAAACCATCAAGTGCAGAAATTTGATAAAGCACATCGGCAATAAGTTCGTCACGCGACAAATCCATATTACGGCGGCCAAAGCCTACAAGGTCTGGATAAGACACGTGAGCGCCAATGGTCACATCAAGCTCAACGGCTTTACGAACCGTTTTTAAAATGCCGAGTGGGTCGCCAGCATGAAAGCCACACGCAATATTGGCACTGGTCACGACAGGTAAAATCTGGTCATCATTACCCATTTTCCATGAGCCAAAGCTTTCACCCAAATCACTATTTAAATCTAAAAACATGGCATTATTCCTTTATTACTTCACGCAGTCTGGCTTAAAGCTTGGTCAAATAGTTAAACACAGTCGTAAACGACATGTAGCCCATCCACCACGTTAACAGACATGTTAACCCACCCAAAATAAGCAACCATTTTGGATAGTTATAATTACCCATCAAATCTTTACGGCATGCGGCAACATACACAAAAATTGTAAGGCCAATTGGCAACACCAAACCGTTAAAACCACCGACAAAAATGAGTAGACCTGCCGGAGTTGCACCCAATAACACATAGAGCAATAAAGCCAATGCGATAAAGGTAATGGTCGTATAGTTGGTTTGTTTTGGTGTTAAGTTCTTTTTAAACGCAGTAAAGAATGACACTGAAGTATATGCTGCGCCAATGGTGCTACTAATACCCGCTGCCCAGAAAATTAAACCAAATAATTTAAAACCAAATGTACCTGCTGCATATTGGAATGCTTGAGCTGCCGGATTGGCATCATGGCTCGCTAAATCAATCGTTGCACCGCTCACCACCACACCTAAAAAAGCCAAGAACAATACATAGCGCATGATGCCGACAACAATAATGCCCTTGGTCGCAGCTTTTGCAACTTCATCAATATTTTCAGGGCCAACCGCGCCTTTATCGAGTAAACGATGTGCGCCTGCATAGCAGATATAGCCACCAACCGTACCGCCAACAATGGTGGTAATAATGGCAAAGTCGATATGGTCTGGAGCAAATGTTTGATGTACAGCTTGACCAACAGGAGGCATTACAATAACGGCAACGATAATAATCAGGAGAATTTTAAGCAGTCCCAACACGATCATGCTTTTATCCATGGCAAGCGTTGCTTTTTTGGAAGCAAAAATTAAAATGGCTAAGGCACCACTTAAAATACCGCCCCACTTTGTGTCTAGGCCAAAAAGTGCATTTAAACCTAAAGCAGCACCTGCAATGTTACCTACACTAAAGAAAAAACCGCCCAAGATCACCAGAAACGCCAGTAAATAACCACTACCCGGTAATGCTTTATTGGCAATATCTGATGCACGCATTTGAGTGAGTGTTACTACTCGCCAAATGTTTTGTTGAACTACATAATCAATCAGAATGGAAACTAAAATTGCAAAGCCAAATGCAGCGCCTAACTTCACTGTAAATACAGCAGTTTGGGTTAAAAATCCTGGCCCCATTGCAGAGGTCGCCATCATAAAGATTGAGGCAACAATGGCCCATTGGCGATCTGATAAAAAAGAAGATTTCAGTAAAGACATATTAATGCGTTCCTCATCCATTTGAGCTTAACAACGCTATTTCAAGTTGAACCAAGAACATCATTTTTGTCCCAAACGATATTCTTTAATCCTTTAAAATGACAAAGATTCCCTATTCCCCAATCAACTTAATCGGTGATCAAATCTTGTATCTCAAATAAAAACATAGCTCATCCCTACGGACAATAAGACTTTTTACATAAATTAAAATTTATAAGTATTTAATTTTTATTATTTTTTAATTTAATTAAAACTCAGGATAAATTTTACTTATCGAAGCACATAAGCTGCTTTTATGACTTTACATACAAGCAGCGATAATTTAGAGAAGAAAAATGAGATGAAAAGATTACCAACTCTGCTTATTTTTTAATTTGCTCATTCAACCTTTTCATGGCACTCGCCGAGACTTTAACAGCGACCTCAGTTAATTTTTCTTTCAAGGCAACGTCATTTCCGTGAATATAAATAGACGTGAAATGAAAGGTTTTTAAGCGAATAGGTGTATCTAATATCTCCAATCGTCCGTCGGTAATTTCCTTTAAAGCCGTTAAAGTCGGTACGACTGCAATACCTAAACCTTGCTCAGCAAGACGCAACAACGTCGCTAATGAATAACTGGTAATTGAAAGGGGCTCATCAATGCCCTGTTCTTTCATTTTGGCCTTTAATTCTTTATAGGGATAGGTAATTTTTGGATAAGTTAAAATGGTATGCGACATTAAGGCTTTAAAAGACATTTGTCCAATTCCACCTTTAAACGATGGTGCTGCCAAGAAACTCAGTTCAAAGTTACAAAGGGACTGCTCAATACATTCAAAAGCCAAGGTTGGGCCAAGTAAAAAGGCCATGTCCAAGTCACCTGTACGAACGCCTTCTTGTAAATTAGGTGTCAGGTCAACCACAATTTCGACCGAAACTTTTGGAAATTCTTGTTGAACTTTTTCGATATATTCAACCAGCCACGTATACACAATGGTTTCGGAAACGCCTAAACGTATGGTTCCCGTCAGATGCTGGTTTTCGGTAAGCTCTGCGACCAGATCTGTTTCTAAACGCATAAACTTTTCGGCATATTTAAATAAAGTCATACCTTTATGGGTCAGTTTAAACTGCCGCAAGCTTCGGTCTAAAACCTTAAAACCTAATTCATTTTCAAGAGATGTGATTTTTTGAGAGACAGCAGGCTGCGTCGTTTGTAATTTAATTGCCGCCTTATTGAAGCTATTTAACGTCACAACCCAATAAAATGCTTCAAGATTCTTTAAATTCACGTTTCATCCTGTCTTAAAAATTCCTTTACTTTTATAGTATGTAAGCTTTTAACATGTTAAGGCCAGCAATAAATAAATTTTTAACTAAAGTTAGTTATCCAAATTTTTAAATGCTTTGGAAAGCTGACTAATTGTTTTGATCTGTTTTGCATAACGGCGGCATGATCGGCATGCCAACAAATGCAGTTGTAAACTACTTTGCTCACGTAAAAAAAGCGGTCTATCTTGTTTTTCAGACAACAGTTGAGTGGCTTGTCGACATGTCAACATGAACAATCCTCCTTCAATAACCATTTATTTTCTAAGCATTCCCGTAAACGGGTACGACTTCGATACATCAACACATTAAAATTTGAAATAGATAACTCCAGCTTGCTACAAATTTCGTTAGAACTCAGTTCCACCACTTCTCTCATCATAAAAACCTGAGCATATTTGGCAGGCAAATGATCTAAACAGGCTTCAAAAATTATCCAAAAATCTGACTGCTCCATCATTTCTTCAGGACTTTGCCATGCTTGAGGTGCTTCATATTTATGCCAGTGTCCTGAAGCATCAAACAATTCATCAACACTGAGTTCGCTTTCCTCGTCTTTAAATAATTCAGACATGGCGACCAAACGTGACTTTTGCCGAACCACATCAATAATTTTATTTTTTAAAATAGCGAATACCCATGTTTTGAACGCAGCCCGCCCTTTAAATGAATCTAAGTTTTGAAAAGCACTGGTTAAAGCCTCTTGCACTACATCTTCAGCTTGCGGAAGTGAGGATAACTGTAAAAAAGCAAATTTAATCATTTGCTGCCTTAAGTCTTGTAAAAAGGCTGGGTTATGCAGTTGATCCCCTAAGTCGTCATGACGTGATGCCGCGGCTGAAGTCATGCTTGTGCCTCTTTAAAATCATGGAGAGTTTGGATTAATTGTAGTCGAGATAAGAGGTTTTTGAGTTCTTGAATTTGCAGATAAATTTCAGACTCAGACAAGTTAGCGAGTATAGATTGAATAAGGGTGAAAATATCATGGTCAGTTAAGGTTATATTTTGCGTTAACTGTTCAATCAACATAGCAAATAGTGGAGAGAGTTGTTCAATACATACTTTATCTTGTTCATCGCGCCAGACCATTACTGCGCCTGGTAAAAGTTTTACTTGTTCTGGAGTCATTAAAGTCGTCCACGTATAAACGGGATATTGATAAACTAATATCCATACTTTGGTGGTTAACTGCCAAGCATAATTTTCATGTAAAACAACATCTTCAATTTCAACAGTGTCTAAATATAATTCTAGCCATTCAAACTGTAATAACTCAGCCAACCAAGGATACTCTTGTAATATCGGATGCTGTTGCTCTGTTAAATACTCTCTAAACTCTAAAGAGATATCATTGTATAAAGGTGAGCGGCTTTTAGCTTTTTGAAAAAACTCTAAGACCAATTGTTGCCACCTTAACTCTGGCAACATCGCACGAGCTACTGGATAAACTAAGTCAATAAATGAACTGACATTATTAAAAAGTAAATCCCGATAAATTTGCATTCTTTGAGGAGGAAGTGCTTGAGGTAGTTCCAAATCAGGATCACGAATCCAGTCACAAAACTGTTGCTGCATAGTTTGGAAGGATATTTGATTTCCCTTCATAGCCAGTCTCCTGTTGTTGAATGAGTTTGATTTTGGCGAGTTCCTCTTCTAATTCTTGCCATGATGGAATATTAAAATCGCGCTCCAATAATGTCGGTTTTATTCCGCATACTTGATAGGTATATCTCAACAACTCCCAAACACGGTCACAAACTTCCGCCCCATGGGTATCGATTAATAAGTTCTTCTGAACTTTTTCATGTCCAGCAATATGTAAGTAACGAATTCGTTCCTTTGGCATGTTCTGAATAAATCCGAATGCATCGCTACCATGATTGGTACTGTTGACATAGACATTATTTACATCAAGAAGCAAATCACAGTCAGCATGTTGAATCACTTCACGAATAAATTCGGCTTCACTCATTTCGGCATTCGGCATGACGTAAGTAGAAACATTCTCTATGACTAATCTTTTCCCTAAAATATCCTGTACACGCAAAATGCGTTCAGCCACATATTTAACCGCGGCTTCCGTCATGGGTATTGGCAACAAATCGTATAAATAGCCGCCATCATTTGTATAACTTAAATGTTCAGAATAAATTGGTACTTCGTATTGTTCTAAAAAGCTTTTTACTTTACCTATAAATTCGAGATTAAGTGGATGTGGCCCTCCAATAGATAATGACAAGCCATGACAAATTAACGGTGCTTTTTCTGCACACTGTGCAAGTAATTTTGCATGTCGACCACCAAAACCTAGCCAATTTTCTGGGGCAACCTCAATAAAGTCGGGATATGTTTTTGCCGTTAGAAACGCATCTATAAAGTCACGTCTTAAACCAAGCCCTACACCATTCAACTGCATCATGGTGACTTCTCCTTTTGGAAATGATGCCGACACTTAATACAAGGCCGACATCATCCATGATCAGATGGTTTACTTAGCGCCACACTTGCCATCAGCAACTTTTTTATCTGCACCGCACTTACCGTCCGCTGCTTTTTTAGTTGCACCACATTTACCATCTGCTGCTTTTTTAGCTGCTCCACATTTTGCTTCCGCAGATTTTTCATGTTTTTTCATTTTGTTAGCTCCGCATTTCGCTTCACCACATTTACCATCAGCTGCTTTAGTTGCATGTACTTCAGTTGTTGTATTGGTTGCTGCTACAGCCATTTGCGTAGCACCTGCAACTGAAAGTGCTAATAATGCTGCCACTGAAGTCATTGAGTTGAGTTTGTTCATTTTCGTATTCCTTTAATGCTAATTTCTCGGTTTGTACACATGTACATAAAGTTAGACGGACCAAATCCTTTTTTATTACACCGTAAATAAAAAAATTTTTTATGTAAGAAATACAGTTTCCATCCGACTAATTATTATTCAATCGCATTGGATGTGAAATTATCATGAAGAACTTTATTTATGGCTTATCTCAATATTATCAAAACCTCGGTAAGTCTTTACAACATATTGACGGCATTGCCGCATTGGCTATTCGATTGTATCTAGTTCCTATATTTTGGATGGCGGGTACAAATAAACTGATGCACTTCAACGACATTGTCGAATGGTTCGGCAGTTCAGATGGTGGATTGGGCCTTCCTTTTCCCTATTTAATGGCCGTGCTTGCAACGTCAACTGAACTAGCAGGTGCAATACTTTTAACATTAGGTTTATTTACCCGTTTAATTAGTATTCCACTCATTATTACCATGTTGGTTGCAATATTTACGGTACACCTCCCGAATGGATGGCAAGCAATTGCTGATCCGCATGCACCCTTTGCCAACATGCAAGTATTGGCTTCCGCTGAAAAGTTAGATAAAGCTCGTGAAATCCTACAGAACTATGGCAACTATGACTGGCTTACATCGAGCGGCTCGTTTGTTATTTTAAATAACGGAATTGAATTTGCCGCGACCTATATGGTGATGCTATTTGCTCTACTTGTACTTGGAGGCGGCCGTTATTTTAGTTTAGATTATTGGATTAAAAATAAACTGCACTAATCGATTATTGCACCAGCAGTCATATTTACAACCGTTGCGGTCATTGAGTTCGCATGCTCTGATGCAAGGAAAGCAACGGTTTCTGCAACTTGAGAAAGTGTGGGCAATCGTTTTAGCATAGTGCCCTGAGCAGCACCTTCGAGCCATTGTCCTATGCTGAGCCCCATTGCCTGTGCTTTAGACTCAAACAATTCGCGCGTATAAGAACCCGCTTGAACAGCATCCACAATTGCATGTGAGCGTACACCGAGTACCCGTATATTTTTAGGGCCTAGCTCACTGGCAAGAGCTTTAATAAAGGCCTCAATTCCAGCACAGCCCACAATATGTCCCAAATGCCCCGGTATTGCCATTCGTGCTGAAGGTGCCACAATTGAAATGATGGTTCCACCGCGCTTACCGCCCATATAAGGAACCACAGCTTTAGAGATATTAAACTGCGCCGTTAGAAATGGATTTATTCCCCCGACGAACTCATCAAGATTTAATTCAAAAATTTCTTTCCCTTGATTATGTATAAAACTCGTCGCATTAATGACGGTATCTAAACCGTTCGCCTCTTGAGCAATTTGAGCAACTGCCTCACTGGTTGCTTGGCTATCTAGCACATCAACACTAACGATATGTATCGCGCCTTCGTATTTTTGTAGTTGTGCCGCGATGTTTTGCAGTTTATTTAAATCTCTTGCGCATAAATAAACATGCGCTCCTTCACGAAGGAAAACCTGCGCAATCGCAGTGCCAATTGCACCGCTGCCACCAAAAATTACTGCTACTTTTCCCTTGAGCAACATGCGGCATCCTCTTGTTATTGTGCGCCATGGTTAGGTTATGACACACAATCAAAAGTGATGCAATTTTATACAGTTTAGAGTTTGTATGAGCTTATGGCAGATGAACAAAAATAACGTCTAAGTCTTGTTTTGGTACAAACTTGGTTTTGGTCATTTGAAATTGAGTCGGACTAATTTTGTTGACTTTGCCATCCCAACAAAATGAAACCAGTTCGCCTTTATCACGTTCAATCGTTAACTTAAAGTTTTCAATAGGTTTTGCCCAGTTAGCACCTGTCGTCAAAATATAACCTAAAGCACTAAACGGCGAATGTTCTGCCTGAACTTTTTTAAGACCCTGCTTAAATTGTTTATCCATGCAAAATTGCTTGCTATCTTCTTCTGGTGTGAGACCTACAGAACCACCGACCAAAGGTTTATATTCATGATGAATTTTAGTCAAACTATTGGCTTTGAAGGTTTGCTTCCAGCTATAAATAACTTGAGATGACCACGGGATCACATCATCTTTTTCAAATTGGGCTAAAATTTTCTGCATTTGTGGTTTATTACATTTGCTTAGCTTATCTTGATAATTCAAATAATCATAGTTACTACGAATCCATGGATTGAGCATGTCTTTTTCAGTAAAACCGCATTGCTTAAACTCATCGGTTACATCCAGTAAAGGCGATTTTTCATCTTTTTGAATAAACGTTCTGACATGCATTTCGGGTTTTATATTTTGACCATCCACTACAATTTTAAAGCTTTTTAAAAGTGCTTCAGTATTTGCAAAATCTGCTTCAAAAAAGTTATCTACACGTGGTAGTGGAAACAAAACGGTTTCAGTAACATCCTTGTTGCTTAAATTTTTATATAGATAATCGACTTTAATTATCTTTTTACTAATAAATAAATCTTCACTTTGCATCGCAACTTTTGCATTTTTTAAATACTGAATGCCTCCTGTACCGACATAACCCGTCGAGTCATTGGCGAAGCTATAGCCTGAGAGTGGAACCAAAACAGCTAAAGTCATTGCAAGCTTTTTCATTTTAAAGTCTCTATATCGTTTTTCATTATGGAGTATCAATCTCATATAAATAATAACGGTTTAGCTTTGCCGCAGTAAGCATTACATAATGCTATTTAAGAAAAATAAGTAATGGATAAGAAAATCTTTATTTATATATAACTAGATTGCTTATTTTGAAGCTTTTTTAATTTTCAATTTATTAACTTCAGAAACAATAAAAACCGCCATACACTCATAATGCTTATTTAGCATTACACTAACATTCGCAAATATTAGTTACGGGTGTTACAACGGTTTTAAGAATAATTGATTAAAGTTTATTTTGTGGCGACTTCTTCACGACTATGGCTCTCTTCTTCATCTTTAGCCAAGAAGCAAACACCAGCAAAAATAAGAATAGCGCCAGTAACTTTTGTAAATGTTAGCGGTTCATTAAACAGCCAAATCGACAAAAACATCACCGTGATGAGTTCTAAATGTGAAGCTGCAAAAGCCGGCCCAATAGGCGCATGCTTTAATAAATTCATCCAGATAAAAAAGGCACCTATATATCCAATAAAAGCCCCATAAATCCAAGGATGCCCAAAAACTCTGATTAACCAGTGTACATCAAAAGTCAAAGGCATCGCATGAATGGAAGCTAGCTTAAAACTAATCTGAGCCAATGTATCGAAGAGCATTAATATTAAAAAACCAATAATATAAAATTTTTTCATGCCCCAATCCCAACAATAGTGACACCGATCGCTATCAGAACTACACCAATTAATCGATTTCGAGTTAATTTTTCATTAAAAAACAAGCGTCCAGCAAGCATAATCACAACAATGTTGATACAACCTAACATGACCCCAACAGAAAGTGGAACCAGCGAGAGGAAAGCAAGCCAAACGACAAACTCAAAGATATAACAAAAAATACCGACCCATATCCATGGACGTTTCGCCATGAACCACCAATGTTCTAGGCCTTCATTGGTTTTACTTTCGTGAGCAGCGGCCTTAAAAGCCAACTGCCCAACAGTATCAATCAAAATGGTTAGCATCCATACACTGAACACTACAATATTCATAAAAGCTCACCAATTTTTTCAGGTGAAGTTCTACGTTCTTGACGAGTTGATGGATGCTCTAACTGCTTTTTTGGATGTTGGTACTGTTCAATAAATCGAATGGATTCATCAATCACTTGTTTTCGATCATTATCAATTGTAATCATGTGATAGCTGTTATAAAGCCAGATTAAGGTCTTAGGCCCCTTCACTTTGGCATAAATTAACTCACTATTTCTTCGGTGAGCAATATCATCGTCATAGGCATGTAATAACAGACATGGAGCCGTAATATTTGAGAGATTTTTACGAACATTCCGCGAAAGACGTTGTAACTGGAACAATGAATGCCAAGGGTTACCCGGCAAACCAGCTTCACTACTTTCGCCGCTGTTCATAGCCTGAACAATACGCGAACGCAATACCTTATTTTTGATGCCATAAGGTTCAGCTTCGTCAAAAGTATTGTTACGACAAATATTTAAATAATGAACACTTGGCAGAACAATAGGTGCAAGCACTTTTGACCACAAAGGAATACTCCAACCGTCGTATTGGAAGGTCGGACTATAGGCAATGACGCCAGCAACTGGATAAGCCGATGCATATTTTAATGCCAGCAAAGAACCCATTGATAAACCGGCAACAAATATCTGATCTGTATGTTCTTTTAACTTTTCTGCGGCTGCAACAACACTATTAAACCAATCTTCCCATTGGCTATTTACCAAATCTTCAACATCGCCACAGTGTCCAGCCAACTGCACACCATATACGCTATAGCCTGCCTGATGAAGTACTCGCGCAATTCCTCTCATTTCATTCGGTGTGCCCGTCAAACCATGAATGAGTAAAATACCAGTTCGGTTTCCCGATAAAAAAAATGAATTGTCTTTTATCATGTAATCACCGTTACTGGAGTATCTATTCCAAAATCACTACTGAGTAGCTTAGCCAAGGGTTGGCAAATTTCTACAAAATTTTCAAACTTTGTATGGAAAATCTGGTTTTCTTTGCAATGGTCTATTAGAGACTTCTTTGCAAAAACATAGTCTGCATTTCCCGCTAGACAATAATCTGAACGTCCATCGCCAATCAAGATAATATGCTTTTGAGGTTTTTGATTTGCAACCTTACATTTGCATGTTCCACTTTGACTTACGCAACTCGCTTCTTCATTTGGAAACTCTAATTTCCATGACCTTTCATCTGCCTGAATCAAATGATTTGCAATAATAGGTAAATGGTCTAACTGATATTTTTTTAAAATATGGCGAATAACAAAATCGAGCCCATCACTCACAATAGTCAACGGAATTTTATACTGAGCAGTGATCTTCACTAATTCGATGAAGCCGAGGTCAATTTCAATTTGATCAAGGCAATCGCGCAGCTCATCAATAGAGACATCCAAGAGTTCGATCTGTTTTTGCATACAGACTTTGGAACCAATTTTCCCTTGCTCCCACTCTTCCTCAATTTCTTCCCAACCAGCTTTTGCATAAGTTTTAAGCAAATAGTCCGTTGTATCTTTTAAACTGATTGTTCCATCAAAGTCACATAAAATATGCCAAGGTACAGTGTGATCTGTATAGTAATGCTGGTCGACCATGAACATAAAATGCCTCACACGAATAATTTAAGAATTTTTATAAAAATCACGGTCTGACTTTAGGCGGGAAATCTTAAAAATTTCTTTAATTAGGAGTATTCAAAAAAATTTTGAATCCAGTATTATAAGATTCAATCAATTACAAAAGCATAAATAGTGAACAAATGAATTAGAAATTCAAAAATTCCATTTTTTAAATTTAATTTATTATTAATCAATTAATTAAAATAATTTTTCAGTGAAATAAATATTTAACCCCCTTCATATAGACTATTTTTTATTCAAAATTAGAAGAGTTTGACAGGAAAATACAAAATTAAGTTATTTTTAATTTTTTATTAAGATTTGTATAAGAATTAACTTTTATATTCAAAAAAATTTTGAACAGAACACAACCAAAAATCGACCATTTTTTATCATAGAAAGACTGAATATGATTAAACCATTGAAAAGAATTTCCATAGCAATAGTAATGAGTAGTAGCTTTTTTTACTGTTCTGCTTATGCACAAGATGCGCAAGAAGAAAGCTCATCACCAGATTTCACAATGGGTTTTAACTATTCTGTAAATTTCCAAGCTTATAAAGGTCATAAAACCTCTCAAACGCTTTTACCTGTTTTTTTCTATGACAATGACAAATTTTATATTGAAGGCGACGATGCCGGTTATTACCTATTCAAAGATGACAAAAATCAATTACGACTCGATGCTCACTATGACGGCAACTCATATGATCCAAGTGGTGAACTTTACTTATTAGATAAGCGCAAATGGTCTGTCCTAGCAGGTGCAAGTTATATGCGAATTACACCTTATGGCGGTTTTAAAGCACGGCTTAATACCGATACTCTATCCCGTAGTAAAGGAACCATTTTAAGAGCTTCTTACCTTGCTGAATTGGACAAAGGTAATTTAACCGTCTATCCAGAAGCTGGTTTTCAGTGGAACAACGCAAAATATAACCAATATTACTATGGCGTCAGTGATGCTGAAAGTAAACGTAGTGGTATCGCAGCATATGAACCGGGCCAAAGTATATCTCCTTTTGTAAGCATGACAGCCAACTACAAACTTTCCAAACATGTGAATGCTTTTAGTTCTGTTGAATTTAATTATTTATCAAACGAACAGTTTAAAAGTCCGATGGTAAAAAAACGCACAGATATTACACCAGCTGTGGGGCTTACCTTTACCTTTTAAACACGACAACACTTTTCACTCAGCCTCTGTATCTAAAACATACATACTGAAAATACCAACCGTAAAAGGAATAGAAGTATGAACAACAATCATACATTCAAACAAGAACGCACTTCTGCAACTAGTTCTAATAACCGCGTTCCACTAGATGAAGCGCAACTTCTAGCAGATGAGGCAAAGTATTGTTCACACGGCGATACAGTACACTATGTAAACCCACCTAAAATTTTTACGGATTGTCAGGGCAGCTATATTTTTGATGACCAGAATATCCCATATCTAGACTTACAAATGTGGTATTCAGCGGTCAACTTTGGTTATAAAAACCCACGTTTAGATCAAGCGCTTATCGACCAAATTCATAAACTTCCTCAAATTGCCAGCCAATATTTACATCCAACTAAAATTGAACTTAGTAAAGTGATTGCTGAAGACATACTCAAAAAGACGGGTGTACAAGGTCGTGTTCACTACAACGTTGGTGGTTCTCAAGCAATTGAAGACTCTCTAAAAGTTGTACGTAACTTTACTAAAGGCAAAAGCCGTATGTTCGCTTTCGAGGGCGGTTATCATGGCCGTACTTTAGGTGCATCTTCAATTACTTCAAGCTATCGCTACCGTCGCCGTTATGGTCATTTTGGTGAGCGTGCCCAATTCATTCCATTCCCATATCCTTTCCGTCGTCCTAAAGGTATGACACCAGAAGAATATGCAGATAAGTTAGTTGCTGAATTTGCACGTCTTTTTGAAAATGAATACCACGGCGTTTGGGATCCTAAAGTTCGTGAAAGTGAATTTGCTGCTTTCTATATCGAAACAATTCAGGGTACTGGCGGTTATGTCATTCCACCGAAGAACTTCTACAAAGGTTTGAAAAAAGTTCTAGATGATCATGGTATTTTATTGGTTGTAGACGAAATTCAAATGGGCTTCTACCGTACCGGTAAACTTTGGTCTTTCGAACATTTCGATATTACGCCAGACGTTGTTGCATTTGGTAAAGCATTGACCAACGGATTAAATCCTCTTGCTGGTATTTGGGCAAAAGAAGAAATGATTAATCCTGAAATTTTCCCAGTGGGTTCAACTCACTCGACGTTTGCATCTAACCCACTTGGTACGGCAGTAGGTCTTGAAGTCATGAACATGTTGGCTGAAAAAGACTATGAAAAGCAAATCATGGAAAGTGGTGCTTATTTCCTAGAGGGTCTAAAAGAATTGCAATCACGTCATCCAGAAATTGGTGATGTTGATGGTTTAGGACTAGCATTGCGTGCAGAAATTTGTCAGGCTGATGGTTTTACTCCAAACAAAGAATTGTTGGATAAAATGGTTGATATCGGTCTTTCAGGTACCCTTGAATATCAAGGACAGCAATGTGGTTTGGTGTTAGATGTAGGCGGTTATTACAAGAACGTAATTACTTTCGCACCTTCACTAGAGATCTCAAGAGCCGAAATCGATCAAGCAATGGTATTACTTGACCAATTATTAATTCGAGCTAAACGGGAAATATAAAATTACTTTATGACTATAAACCTGAATCAGTTAGAACCTCAGGCAGTGGTGGATGCTTTTTTAAAGCATCCACCTTTAAGTTTTCAGGTTCATTCGCCTAGCGATTTTTTACCTTATTTTTATACAGAGTTTGATTTATTAACGACTCTAGATACAGACCTTCTTAAAAAAATTAAAGCATTGCCAGGGTATTCAACCTGGGGGAAAATTCTTCATTTTAAAACATGTTTTATCGGTACAACGGTCACAGAATACAGCTTATTACCTAGTGAACTTCCTCTAGACTCAATAGCAGATTTTTTAAAGAATAATGATCAAAACATTAAGTTAGGTATTATTAAAGATCTTCCGTTAGATTCACCTTTACTCAGCGAACTTGAAAATAATTACAGTCACAATTTTATTCAAGAAGCAGAAAAAAAAGGTTTTCTATCTGTAGAAGGACAAGCTTTAGCTTATGTCCCTATCGATTTTTCAAGCCGTGAAGAGTATCTCTCTAGACTATCTAGACCACGCCGTAAAAACTTCAAACGTAAACTCAAAAGTTTAAATGAATTAAATATTGAACAACTGTCTACGGGGGATGAACGCTTTAATGATCCTGAGTTTAGAACATATTTATATGAACTCTATCTGGCCGTTTATCACCAAAGCGAAATACATTTTGACCTGCTCAGTCCTGAGTTTTTTTCAGAAATTCTTCAAGATGTGCACAGTGGCGGTAAAGTCTTTTTATATTGGGCAGATACAACCCTAGTCGGTTATAACATTTGTTATGAATACAACGACAATCTGGTTGATAAATATATTGGTCTCAATTACCCGCTCGCAAAAGACTACAATTTATATTTTATTAGCTGGTTCGTAAATTTAGACTATGCCCTAGCCAACAACCTCAAATTTTACATTGCAGGCTGGACAGACCCTGAAGTCAAAGCTCAACTAGGGGCTAAATTTACATTTACCCGTCATTTGGTATGGATACATTCCCCTGCCTTACGTTTTGTTTTAAAAAAATTACGTCCTTTATTTGAAGCAGATCATCAGTGGCATGTTAAACAGGAAACACGATCATGAGTTCAGTAAATAACAGAACACCTGTCGTTTTAAACTTTGATGATTCTGCTGGTGATCCTGATGATGCGGTACGTATTGACCTCACCTCATGGCAAGAAGTCATTCGCTTTGGTTGTAAATTAAAAGAGTTCGATGAGTTACGTACTCACCTAGATCAGTATTTACCTTCAAAGTTGGGTTGCGTCCTCTTAGGTAGTGGTGATTATCACCATGTTACCCAGCTTTTACTAGAAAGACTGCCATCTGCTGAGCCAATTCATCTTATTGTCTGTGATAACCACCCTGACAATATGCGTTACCCTTTTGGTATTCACTGTGGTTCATGGGTGTATTGGGCAAGTAAGCTTCCGCAAGTTGCCAGAATAGATGTACTTGGAATTAGCTCAAGTGATATTGGATGGCTACATGCAGTAGAAAACCATTGGTCACCGTTATATAAAGGAAAGCTGCATTACTGGAGTATTCAGCAAAATGCATCATGGGTGCGTTTTACAGGCAAAAAGAATGCATGGCAAAACTTCGATCATCCAGATGAACTGTTATCTGCATTTCTAACCGAAATAAAGGCATCAAACTTATCTGTTTATTTATCGATTGATAAGGATGTGCTTTCAAGCGAAGTCGTCATGACAAACTGGGATCAAGGAAAATTTCTTGAAAGTCATTTGCAGAGCTTAATTGAAACATGTAAAGGCCGTTTAGTTGCTGCGGATATTACTGGCGATGTTTCGGCCTATCATTATAAAAACTACTTTAAACAGTTTTTAGCAGCTTCGGATGGGCAACAAGAACCAACAGCCGAGGAACTCTCAAATTGGCAATTAGAACAGAAAGCACTGAACCTACGGTTAATTCATGCCATAGATTCAGCTTGGTCAAATCAATAAGAAAAAACCCACAAGCTGTGGGTTTTCTTTTAATTACTTCGCTGCGTTTACGCCAACAATAAATTGGCTACAATTCGAGCCTTCAGAAGCATTGCCTAACTGCTTTTCAGAAAACTTAAATTTTGTTGCCACAGAAGCATAATCTTTCTTAAGGGTTTGACCTGTAAGCTCACCTAACTCTTTTACTTGTTCAGGCTTTAAAATTCCGTGTTCAACTGCTTGATTGACCATTACACATGCAGTGGTCATCGCATCATAACGTGCAGCAGTTTTCGAATAACCTAGAGCACCCACTATACCACCAACAATTAAACCGACTACTACAGCCAAAGTTACATGCATTTTATTCATTTTAAATACCTAAAAATTTAACGAAAAGACGAGCACCTTAAGAGTTTGTGCTCAAGTAGCATTAAGATAACTGCTTTTATTTGATATAAAAAGTTAGATTCTGTCAGATTCATTAATAGTTGAGTTGTCGTAAAGACATTACCATGCTCTTTTTAAGTATGGATGTTTACTCTTTCTATTCAATACATAAGAAATATCCGTGTTTGAACTGAAATTTAAAAATTAATCACATCATTTTTGTTAGTTAGAATATTCCCATAAAAAAAGTTTCCTCAACGGATATTATTACTGATGATCTCAGAGTCTTTAAAGAAGTTAGATTTAGCTTTTTCAGCTCTACACTCACTCCAAGCCTTATATTCAGCTTTCCAAATGACCGAACCTGTATGATCCGTCATTTCTTGCGGTGTGCCTAAATGGTCGCAGTGATAGAACCATACATCATCAAATTCTTTACCCTGTTTTTCAATTTCCCAAAGCGGGGCTCGGTGTATATTATAATATCTATCTGACCAATCTAAGGTTTGATTTTTAATATTAATTTTATTTCTTAAAATTATTTTAGTATTTTAATTAAAATATTCATTTGTTGTACAGAGACGTTATCTTTTTAATAACTCATTTCTTGAATCACTTAGTTATTTACAGTAGCATCCTAAAGAGTCTTCATAGAAATGAGTTATTATACTAAATATCTTATAAGTTAAAAAATATAAATTTAGTATCTATTCTTCTTTCCATATATCTTCGTAACCCTGTTTATCTATTACAAATCTAAAACCTTCTTCTAATGCTAAATAAGGAATAACTTCGGGAAGATAGTTTTCTAAATGAGATATATGCATTGGTTTAAAGAAATCATCATCTTCAGAAAATTCTCCACAATAGAAAAACCATGAGATATTTTCTCCTTCTTCAAGTATATTACGTATTCCTGTAATTGGTATTTTTCCCAATGAATCTAAAGCTATAGCAACCATTTCATTTTCAAAAGGTTTCACAAACTTAGAATTAAATTTTTTACATATATTTTTTTGCATTTCAATTACGGACATATTTATACCTAAAACCCTAATTTTTTATTGATTGCCTTAGAAAACCAGAGGCTTTACTAATTAACTTGGGAAAAGTATAGCAATATGGATATAAATTCTGAATTATTTATCAATATTTTCATATAAACACCCTATCTGCAGAATTCTAAAACCATACAATATAGGGTGAAACTATTTAATAAACAAAAACTAAAATTTTATCTTTATCAAAAGAATTTTTCAATGAAAAATTATCAACAGCATAACTTAATATATTATATAACTTCCTATGTTTAGCTATTAAAAACTGATAACCACAAACTACATGACCCTTTTTAAAAAACTCTAATAAATCATGAAAGAAATAGAAATTAATTGAATATTTTTCTTTAAAATAATCCTCTAAAATTGAGTTAAAATATATTTCCATGAAGCTCAAAGCTACATCTTCAGATAGACTTTTCCTTGAAAATATACTAAAAACTTCATCTTTTATTAAAAAAAACTCATTTCTATTTTCTATCACAAACTTATTATATTCCTTTAAACCATTTTGACCTAAATCATTATAAATTAAAGATCTGAAATTATTCATTATTTCAGCATCACAATTTATAGTTTTATCTGAATTAGCAATTTCATTTATTTCATCATATGAAATACAAGTATAATTTAAATTAACTTTATCAATATTTTCTTTACCAATATTTTCTAAAAAAATTGATGACTCAATTAATTCTTTAAATTTTGAAAGATCATTTCTCATTAAAATTCCACTTTTTCCTTTATTAAATTTCTCAGAAATACTAAGAATTAAGATAAAAAATATCTCAACTTAACTATTAATAGTAAAATAGAATTCATTTCAAAAACATACATACTTTTAAAATTTATATTTTATTTTACCACCCCAAATTTATTTAAAAGAAGTTATTACTTTATTTTTAAACTTATCAAGTATTTTAAAGTTAAAAAATTAAAGCCATTTACACCTATAGTATAGATGACTTTCAAACAACTAAAATATGAAGTTAAATTAATTATATATTACACATAACCATTCATTCTTT
The DNA here is from genome assembly GCF_000292385.1 of Acinetobacter sp. GG2. Taxonomy (NCBI): domain Bacteria; kingdom Pseudomonadati; phylum Pseudomonadota; class Gammaproteobacteria; order Moraxellales; family Moraxellaceae; genus Acinetobacter; species Acinetobacter sp. GG2. The sequence goes on along the minus strand of NZ_ALOW01000039.1, from coordinate 2,306 downwards.
ATTAAAGTTAATTCTAGTCTTTTAAATTTAAATATACATACTATTTTCGTATATTTAAATAATTACCACTCATGAAAGTTTTCTTCTATTACCTCTCCTAAAGAATCTCCCAACTTCTCGTACTCATCATTATCCACATAATAAATATATACCTCCCCCTTCTCATTTATAAAAATAGGATTTCCAGATCCATCATCCGAAATCACTATTGATTTTAAAATATAATTATTAACTTTCAACTCATCTAAAAGCTTTCTTGCTCTATTGGTCAAATCAATAACAGTTTCGTCTCCCATCATCTCAGCATTTTTTAAACCATATATAGCTAAACCTGCATATGATCCACCATATGTACTAACAAATAACTTATAATCATCAGGAAGTTTTATCTGCAAAGTAGTTTCCACCTGATTAATATCTTTCAAAGTTAATGGAACTCCTTTCATTTCAGGGTTATCTTTATAGAACTCCGACAATCTATTTAACAAATCAATTTTCATTTTCATTTCCCAAAAAATCTTAAACTATATTGATGAATTACGCTTCTGTAACTCTCTTTGCGCTGAATCTTTCCAATACTCTTTTCTCCAATTATTAAAAGCATCTCTTTCCTGACTCGTTAATCCTCCACCTTTTTTCTTACCACAAGGATGCTGTCCAGGGTTTGTATGAGGTTTGTCATGATGCTTTTGAGGCATAGCAACTATTGGACCTTTTGCATTTTGCTTATAATGATGTAATACAATCGTATTTCCTTGTTTGTCTTTACCCGATAAACCAAAACCAGAATTATTATTTGCATGATACAATTGTTTCAATTGTTTATCACTTAAATGGCTTAAATCTGTATATCCTGTAACTTGTAATTTTGTTCCTCGACTATCAGTGAATGAAATTGGGTTACGATTTAGCCCCAAAGGATCAACCCAACTCACTGGATTTGGTGCATAAGCATATACATTATCTCCACCCAATAATCCAACAAGGTCTTTGGAAATAAAACGCCCTACAAACGGTGAATAATAACGATAGTGATTGTAATGAAGACCTGTTTCTTCGTCGAAATACTGCCCTTGGAAACGGATATTATTGGTGATGATTTCTGAATTTTCAAAAAGTTAAATACTGACTTTGCTGATTTGAGCATATGAAACATATGACGCAAGGTCTTGCATTTGTGCAAAGCTTTGCTTTGCACAAACGAGTTCACCTCACGCCTTATATTCAGTTTTCTAGATCAGTTGGCTCTTATAAAGCTAAATTAAACCTCAAAATACCATTCTAAGAAATCATTAAATGATTCCCACTTTTCAATAACATCCACTCCATTTTCAGAGTAACCAATTATTTCGACACTATTTTCCTCTTTATTATAAAAATATGCTCTTTCTCCCTCAAACTCTGAAATTACATAATAATTATCATTTAAACTCAAATCTCTTCTTAAACTATTATTAATATTTCTATAATCACTATTTTCATACATCCAACATATTTGCCATAATTCAAATTTTTTTGAATAAAAACCTCCTGGATTTTCCTCTGCATGTGTATAGAAAATACCAAAATCAGAGCTCGTATCCAAATTTAACTCTTTCAGAATCTCTCTATACCTTTCACAATCGATATCTACATCTTCAAACCAAGCATTTTTTTGCTTCAAATAATTAACTACTTTAGAACTTAACATAATTTCACCTTTATAAAGGACAGCCACTACTAGTATTTCGTCTTTCTAACTCTTTATTTGCTCTATCTTTCCAATATCCGTCCCTATCATCATTAAAATCATCTCTATTAACAGGATAGTCAGGATGCTGTTTTGGCCTATACGGATGAAGAGCTGGTAAGGCCGTATTTTTACTATGACTATTTCCAGACAATTCGAATAAAGGCCCATTTGCATTTTGTTTAGAGTAATGTAAATTAACAGATGACCAGCCATTAGCTGTTTTAATCCTAGGTGCATCACCTCTTAAAGCTCTATCTAGATTTGTTTCAGTCTTCCCACCACGAGTAGTAAATTTTTGATCCCAGTCTATTACTTGTTGATAAACTGTATATTCGATATTTGTTTTTGTTCCTATATGAGTAGTCTTTTTATTAAATATCTTTGTTAAACCTAGAGGATCAATCCATACAATAGGATTAGGTGCATAAACATAACCATTGAATCCTCCCAATAACCCAATAGGGTCTTTGGAAATACCCCCCTACATACGGTGAATAGTAACGATAACGGTTGTAATGAAGACCTGTTTTATTAAAAACATTATTTTATGATAATAAAAGAATTATAAATTGAC